>NZ_BAABRP010000027.1:5000-32595 GCF_039545055.1 Deinococcus carri | reverse complement strand
TGCCGGTCACGGCCCTGGTCACGTCCAGCACCAGGCGGTAGTCGTCAGGCGGCACGACCCCGAGGGCACGGGCCAGCCGCTCGTTGCTGACCTCGATGCCGCGTGCCGCGGCCTCCTCCGCCACCTCTGCGAAGTCGATGAGCTGGTACAGCCGGGCGCGGGACAGCCCGAACGTCTCCAGTCCGTAGGCCTCGAAGGTGGCGTGGGTGCTGCGGTAGAGCTTCTCAGCCTGGAGGGTCCGCAATGCCCGGCCCGCCATGATGCCTGCGCGGACGCCCACCACCACCTGCTCCTCCAGTTCGGCGCGGCGGGCGCGCTCCTCCGGGGTGAGAAGGTGAAGGACTTCGATCTCGGCGGCGTTCAAACCCCACCCCCGGCAAACAGGCTGACGGCCCGGTATTCGGTGCCGCGTTCCCCATACCGCAGCACCTTGATCTCCACCAGTCCGGCTGCTTCCAGGGCTTTGGCGAGGGCCTGCGCACGCTCGGCGGGCAGGCCTGCCACCTTCGCCAGCTCGGCCTTCGTGCGCACTGGTCCCTGGGCCAGAAGGCGGGCGTAAAGCTGCCGGGCCTGGGAGTTCTCCAGCAGCACCTGCGCCGTGGCGCTGGGTCCCCGCAGGCTGCCCTGCTGGTCGAGCAACACTTGGCCCAGAGCCGCGAACCCGTAGCGGCGGGCGACGAGCAGACTGCTGGCCTCCAGCTCCCGATCCACGTGCAGCAACTCCTGCACCTCGGCATTCCGATCAAGGACCCACCACGTCGTCTTGTTCCCGCTGGCATTCGGGGCAATCAGGACCATGTAGCGCACGAGCCGGTACCAATACTGGCCTGCGCGAAAGTCCTGCTCACTGGGGATGCTGTGGCTGGGGTGGGTGTGGACGTGGGCGATTGGCACGTTGCCGGTGACACAGGCAAAGACATTCACGTAGTCCTGCCAGTTGTCTGGCACCTTGTACTCGCGCTGTGGCCGTGCCGAGACGTTGGGCACGGGCAGAAAGGTGTCGAAACGCAGAGGCGTGCCGAACAGGAAGCCGCCATGCTCGCGTCCTGGGTCGGCCAGGATAAACGCATCGAGGGTGTCGCGCAGGCCCTGAGGAAGTTCAATGGTGTTGACCGGCATTACTCCCTCTCCCCAGACGACGTGATCGGCTCTTCGAGCGCCGCCGTGTCCCCGGCGATCAGCCGCGCGAGGCGAGCCGTTGGCAGCTCACGGCCCTGGGCCTCTGCCCGAATGGCCTCCAGCAGCACGCCCGGCGACACGGGGATGGCCTGGGAGGAGCTGCCCCTGTCCTGGTGGGCATACGCCGCGTAGCCGTACATCCCATCCCGTGCCCAGACAGAGCCGTCTGCCGTGTTCAGGGGGATGCCCAGCGCCAGCAGGACGCGGGTGTGCTCGTTGACCTCCCCCGTGACGTAGCTGCTGCGGCTATCGGCGTACCGCCGGGCACTGATCTGCATGTCACGGGCGGCGGCCACCGGCGCGACGACCACCGTCCCGACCTCGCCCGCCTTCACGCGCTTCCCGTCCAGGATGCGCTCCAGCACGTCGCAGTAGTGGTCTGTCTGGAGGGTGATGGCCTGGGAAGCGAACACTTCACGGCGGAGGGCGGCCAAGCCCTGGGATTCACCGGTCATGGCCGTCCCCCGTACCCCAGCACGGCCTCGTCCCCCGCGTTCGGCAGCGGCTCCGGGCAGAGCGCCACCAGCAGCGCGTCGGCGTGTTCCACTGCCTCGGCAGCGATGTGCCGGGGTTCCCGGTGCGGCCCGGCGATGATCAAGGCCTGCTGGGCCGCAGAGGCCAATTGGGCACGCGCCGACAGCACGGGCAGCACGGGGACGGGTTGCGGAGCGGTCACAGGAACTGCACCCACCCTTCCTCATCCTCGTCGTAGTAGTAGAAGGCGCAATAGGACATCAGCGCGGCCCTCAGGCCGTCCTGCTGAGCGATGCTGAAGGCAATGGTGGCGGCCTCCTCCAAATGGTCGGCCTTGCCTTCCGGCACGCTCACCTTGCCGCTGTATTTGATGTGCTGGCCGCCATAGAGAACGGTGTCGCAGTCAATCAGGATTTGAAAGCAACGGTCGCCTTCCTTCAGGTTCCAGGGGTTCAGGTTGCGGGTGGCATCGGTGATCAGGGTCATGGTCAGACACTCCGAAGGGGGGAAATGGCGTCGAGTTGTGCGGTCACGTCAGCCAGCACGTCCCCGGTCAGATTCCAGAAGCCCAGGCCTCCGGACACACTCACCGGCTTGGGCAGCACGCGCACCTCGTCCAGCACTAGGGCCACGCTGCCGAAGTACCAGCGCTCCTGTCCGCGCGGGCAGCGGTCGCCGGTCAGCAGGAGGCCGGTCACCTTGACCACGCTGGTGACGGCCTTGCTGGGCACGTCGCGGCGGCCGTACAGCACGCCGGTCAGTGACTGGATGTACTCGGCCCCCTTGCGGTCATAGGTGCCGCTGCTGTGGATGGCGAGGTCCTGGCCAACGATGCGGCGAGCCTGCGCGATGAGGTGGGCGTGCGGCTCCCAGCGTTCGCGGTTCTCCACTCGCTTGCCATGTTTCTGGATAGCGGTGGGCCAGGGGATGGAGAGGGAAAGGGCCTTCATGCGCTCATGCCCTCGCTTTCGCTGTCGTCGTCCCTCTTCCCGAAGAGAGGGGTGGTGGGTTCTTCGATTTCCACGTCCAGCTCGACGTCGTAGGCCGTTGGGTCGGCCGGGTCGAAGTACCTCTCGAAACGGGCCTGCTCGTTGAAATACACCTCCAGCACGGCGACAACTCGGTAATCCTTGGTCTTGCTGCCCTTGCTGGTCAGCCTCCAGGTGCGCCGGTCGCCGCCCCCGTAAATGCGGAGGGTGAAGGTGGCCACCTCGCGGCTCTCCTTTTTACGGGTGATGAGGTGGGCGCGCTGGAGAAACTTCAGGTCCGTGCCGCTGGGTAGTTCCAGGTGCAGGGTGGTGAAGGGGACGCCGTCCTTGTCGCGCTCGTGCTTGATGGCGTCCACGGTGACTTTCAGGGTGTTCTTCATGCGGCCCTCCCGGCCTGTCGCTTCGCGCGCTGCTGCTCGTGGGCGTTGGCGCGTTCCCAGCCCCGCTGCCAGTGGCCGTAGCCGTCGTGGTGAGGCTGGGGGCCGCTGCGCTGGCTGCGCAGGTCCATGCGGGCATCCCAGCCGTCCCGCCAGCACTGTGCGTGGAAAAGGGTCCGGCCCTTGCCAACGACCTCTCCACTGGGCAGGGCGAGTTCGTGCCGCTCGGGGCGGGAGGGGGACGGTGCCGGGGTGATGGTGAGGGTGGTGTTCGGTTGGTGCTGGGTGGTCATAACGCCCTCCGGAGAGGGGGCCGCGCGGGGCGGCCCCACGTGGCTTCAGTCGGCGGCGGTCTGGTCGGGGCCGAGTTGCGCGGCCAGGCGCTTCAGGGCCTCCCAGCCGCGCAACTCCTCGTCATCCATGTCGTCGATCTCCTGCTGGATGAGGTTCAGGCCGCTCGCCGTCACGTCCTCGTTGGTCGTGTCGTACCCCAGGTCTTCGAGCAGTTCGTCCAGTTGCACGTCGCTCAGGCGTAGGACCACAGCCTTGGCGTCAGCACGGTACGCCACGTCTACCGGGTCCGGTCCCACAACCTCCGGGAAGCGGGCGATAGGCGGCACGTACCCGCGCTCAGCCAGGGCGTCGGCGTGCTGGAGGATGGCCGCGCGAATGTCCTTGTTCGTGGCGAGCTTGCTCATCTCGCCTTCGAGACCGTGACCCTGCTCGATGCCCGCGTCGGCGGCCAGCTCCAGCAGCCGGTCGCGTGGATACGCCTTGAGGTGAGCGTCGGTGAGCCTGAACGCTACCGTGGCCCCCGTGTCAGCCGCGAGGCGTGAGACGAACTCGTAAGGCGCGTGCAGGGGGTTGTACTCGCTCCAGCCGCCCACTGCCTGCGCGATCAGCACGCTCTGGATGTCAAGCAACTCCTCCAGGGAGAGCGTGAGCAACGTCTGGAGGACCGCGTAGGCCTCCTTCCCTTCAGCGCTGTAACCGAACCTCAGGCCAAGCGGCTTTTTGGGAGCAGCCTCCCCCGTGACGGCCAGTGCGCCGCTGACCTTCACGTCGATCTGCCGCAGACGGTCCAGTCCTGCCGGAATGGGCGTGGCCTGGGCATGGCTCAAGCTCGCGCGTAGGCTGACCGGCGCGGCTTCCAGCATCGAGAGGATGGTCAGCGCCACCGCACGCTTGTGGTCTCCGAGCAGCGACGTGCGCAGGGCGCTGGCGCGGGCCATGTGACCGTCTGTCCAGGCCGACTTGCGGATGGCCCCGCCCTCGCTGCCCGAGGCCTCAGTCGCGGCCTGCTTGCGCTCCTGGGCCTGCTTCTTCGCCTCGTGGCTCTTGATCTCCGATTTGCGGGCGACCCGAGTTTCCTTGACCTCGCCGGTCACGGAACTGACCAGAATGACCGTCCCCAGCAGTTCTTTGGGTGCGTCGTAACTGGTGTACTCGTCGTAGGAAGCGCTGAGATAGTCCTTGTTCTGCACCTGCACTTCAACGAAGTGCTGTTCTTTTTTGCCTTCGAGGTCGGTGGCGCGGGCCTTGACCCAATCCATCTGACAGGCCAGTGCGGCCTTTGGGTCGGCAAAGCGGGCGGGGGAATCTCCGTACAGGTCCCCCACCACTTCCAGTTTCGACGCACGGACATCGAACTTCGCGTACTCCACCAGGAAGCTGCTGCGCTTGATCAGGGAATTGAGGCTCGAAATGCTACCGCCCCGCTTGGCCTCCGCCACGACATGCTTTCGCAGCGGCCCTGCGCTCTGCGCGATGACCTGCGCCTGCCCCAGCCCGATAGTGCCGTCCGCGAACAATTTCCGCCCGTCCTCGCCCAGCCCCTCGGCCAGCACCAGGCGCTGCTGAACGGTCCGCAGGTTGTAGCCGAAGCGCAGCGCGATGTCCTCCGGTGTCGCGCCCAAGGCGACCATCTGCGCGAAAGCGTCGGCCTCCTCGATGGGCGTCATGTTGCGCCGCTCGACGTTCTCGGCGGTCGCCAGTTGCAGCGCCTCCAGGTCGGTGAGAGGCTGCACACGCACAGGCACCGGGTAGTCGGCCGGAATGCGGCCCTGCTCGGCCAACACCTTCAGGGCGCGCAGGCGGCGACCACCGGCGACCACTTCCACGTCCTGGCCGTTCTCGGCCACGCGGCCGACGAGGTTTTGCATCAGGCCTTTGTGGAAGATGGACTCGGCCAACTCCTCCAGGGCACTCTGCTCGAACTGCTTGCGGGGGTTCAGGGGCGAGGGGACGAGCTGCTCGAGGCGGAACACGCTGGAGGTGCTGCCGTCGAGGATGGGCGTGACGGTAGGCGCGGGTGCGGGCTGCTCGGGCAGCAGGGTCGGCGTACCCGGCAGCTCCGCGGCCACAGGTGCTGCCGCTGCTTCTTCAACTACAGGTTCGGACATCTCGGCCACCTCCATCTTCTTGCTGCTCTTGCGGTCCTTCTTGGGCTGTTCGGCAGGTGCAGGCATGGCGGCCTCCTCGGGCTTGGTGATGTGAATCAGGCAGGTGGCGATGTCTGTCCCGCTGGCCTTAAACGTGCCGGGGACGAACTCGTGCAGGGGACTTTGAGCGTGCTTCGTGCAGAATTCGCGGAACGCGGCCACGCGCTGCCGGGTCAGCCAGGCAAAGCCCCCCGGCACGACGGCCAGCAGCTCGCCGCCGGGGCGCAGGCACTTCAGGGCGTGCTCGATGTGGGTGATGTACGCCTGCGGGTCGCCCTCTGCCGTGAACGGCGGGTTCATCAGCACGTAGTCGTAAGGCGTCTCCGGCGTGAAGGCCAGAAAGTCACTCCCCACGACGGGGTAGCCCTTCTTGCGGATGGTCTGCGCCCGGTCCTCGTCCAGCTCGACGCAATCCGCGTAGACGCTGTGCTTGCCCCACAGCAGGTCCGCGATAGCCCCCTCGCCCGCGCTCGGCTCCAGGAAGCGCGAGCCGTTCGGCCAGGGCCAGATGCGCTTGAACATCTCGACGACCACCGGCTCGGGCGTCGGGAAGAAAGCCAAAGGGTTCTTCTTGGGCAGCCTGTCGCCGTCCAGCACTCCGGCCAGGACCTCGCGCACGTCGCGGGTGAATAGGTGCGCCTTGGCCTTGCGGTTCCACTTGCCGCCCAGGGCCTCGATGGCCTTCGCGGTGGCCTGGTAGGTGGCGCGGTCGAGCTGACCCGCGAGGGTGAGAGTCAGGCCGTCCTCGCTGATGGTGGCATCGCACAGGGCATCCTGCACGGCGGGGTTGAGGGTACTCACAGCCGCTCCGTATCTACGCCACCCTGGGCGCGGTTCAGACCAGAGACGCGGCTCTCGATGTCGGCCAGGATCGCCTCGTGCGTCTCCAGCTCGCGCAGCAGCGCCGGAGCCATGATGCTTTCTTTCAGGGCCGCATAACGGTCAGCGGCCTCGACGCGCTCCACCGGGTCGTTGTTCGGGTTCAGGGCGTAGTGCAGGGCGTTCTCCGCCGCGTCTCGCAGGGCGGGCTGGCAGCAGTCCATCGGCTTGCGGCGAAACTCGCGGGGACCATCCTCCGTGGGCAGCGTCAAGTAGACGATGCCCGGCGCGCCGCAGTGGGGGCAGTCCATCGGGGCCTCGAACTTCCGGGGGGTGCACCGCGCTTCGCGTTGCTGCTGCTGACGCTCAATGCTGCGCTGGAGGCCGCGCCGTGCGTTCGGGTGGGCATTCAGAAGTTGGGCGAGGCTGAGGATCTGGGGGTCCACTTGCGCGGCGGTTACGTGCTCGTTGGAGTCCATCATGGCTTCACTCCTTGCAGGCGTGCCCTCACGAGGTCATTCACGCTTGACTTCGTGGGGGTGGTGGGGGTCTGGGCAGGGACAATCTCCGCGTCCAGCAGTGCGATGAACGGCGTGCGCCACTTGTGGAGCTTCCTGACCTTCGCGTCCGCCTTTGCAGCCAGGCGCAGCTCTGCGATGCGCTGCTCGGTCAGGTCGCCCCAGGCCGCGCGGTCGGGGTCCTCGGCCAGCAGCTCCTCGTAGAAGGAGTGGCCCATCGCCGCGCGCAGGACTGCCTCGCCGGGCCGCGCCGCCGCGCCCGGAATTTCTTCAGTGCTGGTGGCGTTGCCTGTTCCAGCGTTCGCCGTGGTATTGCCCTGCCCCGTGAGCGTTGAGGCGTTCGCTGTGCTGGCCCCGCCAGGGGCCTCGGCGCGTTCAGCGCCGACGGCGCTCCGTCTCCCTGGCTTTTCCTGGTCCCCTGGAGCAGCGGCGGCGGTAGCAGGGAGTGGCAGGTTCGCGGCACTGCCCTCTTCTTCTGTTTGTAGGCTTTGCGTAGGCTCTGCTGTGGGCTTTGATATAGATGCAGGGTTTTCCGTACGACTTGTCGTGGGGTTTCCCAACGTACTGTCGTGGGGTTTGTCCGCATCCAGATGTTGGGTTTCCCCACATCTTGTCGTTGGGTTCCGGCTTTCAAATGCCAACCTCTCCAGGGCTTCTGCGACGGCTTCCCGGTTGGCGCGGTAGTAGTTCCTGGCCGGCACACCCTTACGCTTGACCTCGATCATGTCCCCGCAGGACTTCACGCAACGGCGCACCTGATCCGGCGAGAGCAGCAGTTCCTCGGCCCACTCCTCGTGGCTCTTGTGGAACCATCCGCCTGCGTCCGTCGTCCGGTCGCCCCAGTACAGACACTGCGCTAGGAAGGCAGCGCTGGTGTAGTCGCCGGTGATCTGCACGAAGGGCACCGGGATGGGGATGGTGTTCTGGCGGCCCAGGAATTGGGCGACGAGGGACATCGCCGTGTTACGGCTCATGCCGCCACCTTCCTCGGCAGCCAGCGCCCGCCCACCGCCATGCAGCGGCAGTTCGGCGTCAGCAGCGGTAGCGGCACGCCTGGGTGCCCCATCTGGACGGCCTGCCACTGCTTGCGCGGCAGCTCCCGCCAGACGTTGTCGTGTGCCTCCCAGCCCAGCGTGCAGGCGACCATGCCGTCCCACTCCGGTTCCCCGTGGCGGCACAGCCCGCAGACCTCGCCGCGCAGCGCCAGCCGGTCCTGCACAGTAGTCGGCTGGCCGGTCATCTCGGCTATCAGCGCCGCCCGCGTCTCCTGGTCCAGCGTGCTGGGCATCGGCCCGGCCACCGTGGCGGCCAGATAGACCGCCTCGCTGATCTCGTGGTCGTTGTAGAGGAACGTCGAGGCCTTGGCCCGCTTCTTGTGCCAGGTCGAGGCCGTGGTCCTGCAGCGGTTGCAGGTGCGGGAGGTGCCGCCCTCCTGCCGCCCGGACAGGAACACCGTCTCGCCCCAGTCGTGGGTGCAGAGATGCTGCCAGTCGGCCCGGTCGCGCAGGTGGAAGCCGTCCACGCCCTCGCACAGCCAGGCCTTGAACACCGGCTCGACGAACCCGGCGTCACGGGCCACCACGTCGCACTCCGTCCGGCTGGGCAGCCGCGAGGCGTTGCGCCACAGCAGCAGCTCGCGCCGCCCACTCTCGCGCACGACCACCTTGAGGTGCAGGCCGCGCGCGACGGTGTGCTGGACGATGCGTCCCTGCGCGGCCTGCTCGAACATGCTCGCCAGGACGTCCGTGAGGGGGGCCATCTCAGTCCGCGGCATTGGGCACCCCCTCTGCGGGAACTGGGATGGGATTCAGCCGTGCGAACGCCCCGAACAGCGCGATGGCCGCGCCGTTGTAGGCCGCTGCCGCGAGGTCCAGCGTCGGGAACAGCCCCAGGTACACCTGCTCGCCATCCTTGTGAATGACGGCGCGGTACTTCCCCCGGTAGCGGCTGACACCCTTCACGCGCGTCTTGCTGTTGCGGTGGACGCAGCGGTTGTAGGAGTTCTCGCGCTGCGTGCAAGGGCGCAGGTTGGCCCGCCGGTTGTTCAGCCGGTCACCGTTGAGGTGGTCCCGGTAGTGGCCCCCCTTCTCGTCGGCGAGGAGCTGGTGCATGGCGACGGTCGTACTCCGGCCGTATTCCAGGGGACGGTAGGTGCGCGCGTAGCCGCGCTTGTCCAGGTGCCAGCGGTGCCGCGAGAGGAGGGCATAGTCCGCGTCGTCGCAGAGCGCCACCTTGCCCTCACCCCGCTTCCCGTGCAGCTTGATCTCGGCCATCTCAGCCCACCGCCCCCAGCACCTCGGCCTCCCCCGGCAGGCCGGCAGGATTCGCGCGCCACTGGTCGAGCAGCGTCTTGGGTTTCAGGCACCGCTGGAGGGCGTTCAGGACCCTGCGGCCCTCCGCCTCCGTCAGGTCCGCGCTGGTGGCGAGCGGCGCGTCCCGGCGCTCGGCTAGCCAGGACGTGAACGCCAGCCGTGTGGGCCGGTCCAGGCCCCAGCGTCCGCCTTCCAGGTGCGCGGCAATCTGGCCCTTGGTGGTCTTCGTGATGGGGTCAATAGGGGGCGTCGGCAAGTCGCCCTCCGCTTCGGCTTCACGGGATGTCGTGGTGGACTGCCGTGGGGGATGCACGCTGTTCAGCGCGGCTTTGAGGTGCTTGTAGACCTCGCGCTGGAGGTCCACGTCCTCGGGCAGCTCGTACCGGAGTTGCTCCATCGTCTGCACGATGTGCGCGCCGCCGGGGGTGCGCTCGTGCTCGGCGCGCGCCCACTCCGGCAGTTCGGGCACGCGCACCGGCTCGCGCTTCTGGTCGTCCCAGTCCACCCACTGCTTGGGGAGGTCGTACAGGTAGCGCCCGATGCCGAAGTGGACCGCGCAGCGCTTCAGCGCGTCGGAGGCCGCGGCCTTGAGCGTGCCCGCCTCGCTGGCGGTGTCTGCCTCCCCGATGTCCGAGCGGGAGACGCCCAGCACGGTGAGCGTGCCCTTCACGGTGGGGATGGGGGCACCGGGGACCACCTCGACGTCGAAGGCCCACAGGTCCGGGCACAGGGCGTCCAGCCGGTCCATCACGGCGCGGGCGTCGATGTAGGCCATCAGCAGGGCGCGGGTGCGGTCCTTGGTCATCGCGCCGGGCTTCCAGTTGACGAGGTGGGCGGGGAAGGGCGCACTCAGGCGCTTCTGAACGTCGGAGAGTTTCACGGCAGCTCCTGGGGCACGGCGGCCTGAATGCGGCGGATGACGCACAGCGCGGCCAGCGCACCGGCGTACTCGACGGCGGCGACCAGCAGCAGTTGGGGGTGGTCGGCAGCGGCCCAGGCCATGTGCAGGCCCAGCACCGCGAACAGGGCGGCCAGCAGCACCAGCGGCGTGACCAGCAGCAGGCCGAGCGGCCCGAAGCCGAGCTGCGAGCGGAGGTAGGCGCGCATCACAGCCGCCCTTCCAGGCAGGGCGAGCAGATGAGGCCCGTGCAGGCCGCGCCGCACCCAGCCTCACTGCATGTGCCCAGGGGCGGGGTCTGCGGCACTGGAGCCGCCTGGGGCTGGCCGCAGCCCTCCTCGGGGCAGCAGGGCAGGCTGGCGTCATAGGGCATCCCGCACGCCTTGCACCAGGCGCTGGGGCGGTAGCCGCTGCCCACGGTGGGACGCAACGGGGCGGGCAGGGCCTCGCGCAGCAGCTCAATCTGCTGGAGGTTGCGGAGGGCGTGGTCGGTGGTCACGACCTCCGCACTCTCGGCCAGCAGCTCGTTACAGGTATTCCGCAGGGCCAGCAGCTCGATGCGGCTCAGGTTCTTGCACCCATGTGGCACGTCGTCTTCATGGACGTTGGTATCTGGCTCCCACAGGGTCAGGCGGTAGGGCTGTTCGGGGGCATACATGAGGGCGTGGGGGTCGCGTTCCAGGCGCAACACCTCGACATGCCGGTAAACCTTGCCGCCGCTCACGCCGCCACCGCCTTCAGACATTCGCGCACCTTCGCCGCGTCGAGCGGCAGCCCGGCGCATGCCACTTCCGGCCACCAGTGGTTCCCTCGCGGCCAGGTTGTCGGGACCTTGATGGGCCGCAACCACAGGTGGACGCCATGCTCGACCTGCACGCGCTCGATGGTCTGGTGGAGTTCGCCTTCCAGGCAGGTCATGTGCCGCACGTAGCAGACGCGGCCGCTTGCCGTGTTGCCCAGCCAGCCCGGCTCGAAGGTCAGGTGCAGCCAGCCGGGGCAGGCGCTGTCCGGGTGGTACCAGACGCTGTGCCGGAAGAGGCGGCGCGTGCTGTCTACCAGGGTGGACACGGGCACCTTGAACGCTGGGGGGGTGTTGGGGATGCTGCTGAGCTGCTGTATCATCCGGCTACCTCGTCGGCAATAACGGGTGGGCGCGTGTTTCGGACGCGCCCGATTTCGTTTGTCAGGCCAGCCACCCGCGCTCGTCACCGGTCGGCAAACCGGGAGCGCGGCCGTGGAGCGTCACTCGTGTGCGATTCCCCACATTGGGGGTGTTGCTGGGTGTACGATGCACGTAGAAGCCTCCTCTTTGAGGGGCCTGCGAACCCACAGTTTTGCCGACGGGGGGTTAACAGGTTTTCGGGGTTTCAGAGACGCGCGACCTTCGGGCCGTGCGTTTTCCTTTGGCTTCAGCCCGCCTGTTGGTCGGGCCGCTCGTTACGCGCCTGGGGCGCGGGGTGAGTGGGAAGGGGATGGGGCACCAGGCCCCGGACGTCCTGACCTGCTGCTGCCGCCTGGTCCAGTGCCCACGCGCCGAAGTGGTGGGCGATGACCGGGCAGGGGTCGCGGGTAATACGGACTTCGGTGATGGCGTTGGAACGGCGGGTCATGCGGGAATCGACTCCCCCTGCTCTAGCAATTCTTTGCTAAATGCAGTGTCCCAAAGGGCTTCGATGGGGACCGCCAACGCTTTCGCCAGCGGCCCGGCAACGCTCACTGCAGCATCTTCCAGGTTCCCACGCTCCTGCTTTTGAATCGTTGAAAGAGCAACGCCGGAGGCCTCCGACAGCTCCTGCTGTGTCATACGCCGCCACTTACGCAGGGCCTGGAGCTGGCTCAGGCCGTATGTCTTCGGGCCTACGGAGTGTTCTTCCATAAGCACACTTTAGCAGGATTTAGCTAGCAATTCAATGCTAGAGATTTTTCTGAGTAGCTCCTCCGGAACTCCGTGTGTAGCATTACCGTACTAGCAAGGAGATGCTAAACCCCCAGATGCCAAAGCCGCGTGCCAGAGCGAATCTGAAAGCCATACCCGAATGGGCAGAGGCTCTCCGTGAACGTCGTGTACAGCTAGGTCTCTCGCAAGAAGAGGTTATGGCTCGTACGGAGTACACCGTCGCCCAGCGCAGTATTTCCGCCCTGGAAACGGGCACCTCTCCCCTAACGGGGATGGCGATTGGGCGAGTCGTCGCCCTTGCCCGCGCCCTCGGCTGGACGTTGGCCGAGATGCAGCGGGCCACTGGCGTCGATCTAGGCATTGTGGATGCCACCTTGGTCGGCGAAGGCAGTGCCGATGTGTATCCCTTGAAGGCAGCGCTCACCCCCGACACGCCCGGTCCTGCTGTGGACCACGAGGCCGTCATGCCTGGCATCGGGCAGCCGCTGCTCCTCCGGGCCGATACCGACGAGATGCAGGGCACCAGCCCCGCCAGCATCCGCCCTGGCGATTACCTCCACATCGACCGGAAACAGACCACTCTGGACGAGGGGCGGGTGTACGTCATCACGGACACCGATGGCGTGCACGTCCGTCTGTACACCACCACACGCCTCGGCTCCGTCTTCCGGGCGGAGAACCGGCAGTACGAAGACATCCCTGCCAATGAAGCCCACGTCATCGGCCTGGTCGCTGGCGTGACCAGCGATTACAGCCCACAACTGCTGAACTAAAGGAGACTTTGCCCTTGCCGTCCTGCTTTCTACCCAAACGTTATGCTCCCAGCAAAGCCCCCGTCCTGGGCTTAATCAGCGCCGGAAGTCCTCTGGATCCAACGCCTTTTCCTGTGCGTCGCCGCATGCCCATCCCGCCCGGGTTCCGCCGGTTCGGGATGTTCGTTCTTCAGGTGGATGGCGACAGCATGACCCTCGCGGACGGCACCGGTATCACACATGGAGCGTTCGTGCTGGTGGACAGCAAGGACGTGCTGTCGGATACCGGACACACCTTTGCCTTCCGGCTTCCCGACGGCAACCTGGTGGTGAAGCGGCTGCGGCCCCACTGCGGGCGTCCGGCCATGTACAGCGACAATCCCGCCTACCCTCCGGTCCAACTCGACCGAACCATCCGCAACTGCGGACGTGTGTACGCCGTAAGCCAGGATGGGCGGCACTGGGAACACACCCGGTATCGACCCTGGGATAGGTGAGGGCGGTGCGCAAGAAGCGGGTACTGGGGACGTGGGGGGAGTGAGGGGCTTGCCGCAAGGTGACGGGCAAACTCGCGCGACAGAGAAGGCCAGGCGTGCTTCGCTGAATCAGGAGTCTCTGTTGATGAAGAAGCTGCTCACCCTCACCGTACTGACCTTGGCCTCTACCGGCGTGGCCGCAACCTCCAGCACTGGAAAACCCTGCGGGAACTCCTACATTCCCCAGAACTCCACCTGTCACGTCGGCACACCAGCGACCCCTCCCACTGCCCCGCGGCAGGCGGTCTGGTTTGCAAGCTGCCAGGCTGCGAGAGCGGCGGGGCGCTATGACATTCCCCGCAGCGACGGGGCCTACAGCGCCCACCTCGACCGCGACCACGACGGCCTCGCCTGTGAGAGCAACGGGGATGACAACGACAACTACAACTTCAACCCCTACAACACGGGTCCCCGGGACCCGAACGCCACCCAGTCCACCGGCAGCGCCCCCGCTGTCCAGGTCAACTATGGGGCCGCATCGCCCGTCTCACCAGACCCGGCTGCCATGAAGCTCTACCGGGTCGTTCAGGTGCTGGACGGTAGCCACCTGGTCCTGAACGCCGACTACACGGATTTCCCGGCCGAACTGATCGGCGTGCAGGTGCCGAAGGGGCAAGAAGTTGCGGCAACAGCCTGGCTCACGAAGGCGCTGCCGGTGAACACGTTGGTCTATGTCGAGCAGGACAAGGCGGCCTACGCGCCGAGTCGGGCGATGTGGGTTTACATCTGGCAGGACCAGCAGCTTGTAAACGCCCAGCTCGTGCTGGCTGGGCTGGCAACGGCAGTCGAGGGTGGCCCCAACACCAAGTACCTGAGCTACTTCCAGGCGGCGCAGGCGAGTGCGAAGGCAACTGGGCTGGGGGTCTGGCAGCCGTGAGGGGTGGGGTGCGGGAGGCATGTGGGGCGGGGCTGACGCCGCGGGTGGTGGCGTGGTGAAGTTCCGGCGTGAGGCACCGACGCCGTTTCCTCGCCTGCACGGTGAGTCACAGCTCGTCTTGGCCCATTCGAGCTACCCACAACATAAGGAGTGGACATTATGACCATGCTTCCGCTGTTCCTGAGAACCAAGGAGGAAGTCGAAGCCGCCGAGGCCCAGATTGCCGAAAAGACGAAGAGGATTGATTATTTTATTACTGAGTACACGATTGAGCATCTCGCGCAGAAAGTCCACGAGAACGAATACACTATTCCTGGCTATCAACGCGAATACACCTGGGATTCTGAGCGCAAGTGGCGGTTTATCGAGTCTCTGCTGATCAATCTGCCCGTGCCATTCATCTTCTTCTTTGAGAATCCAGTGGATGGCAAACTGGAGATTGTAGACGGCTCCCAGCGCCTCCGAACCCTAGCCGAATTCGTCTACGGTGATTTGGCGCTCGGTGAACTTGACAAGCTCTCCGCCTCATCAGGGTTTATGTTTCGAGATTTCTCTGAAGCGAGAAGGCGCAAGTTTCTGAATCGGTCGATTCGCGGCATTGTACTGAACGAACACGCGGACGATGAGGCAAGGTTCGATCTCTTCGATAGGATAAATACTGGCAGCTTGACTGCGAACCCAGCAGAGGTCAGACGCGGCGCATTGCCTGGTCTATTTACGGATTTAGTAATTGAACTGGCCAAAGATCCACTCTTTGTAAACCTGACGCCCGTACCAGAGAAACAGGTGAAAACTCGGGAGCGCGAAGAACTAGTTACCCGCTTTTTTGCCTACGGTGACGGCTTAGAAGACTACGCAGACGAAGTAACACCCTTCCTGTTCCTATACACGAAACAGATGAATGATATGTTTTCCAGCAACGAAGACTTAATTATTCAATATGAGCATCGGTTCCATGAGATGACAGGATTTGTGCGGGATTACTTTCCCTACGGCTTCCGCAAATCGCCTAATGGCCGCGCTAGCCCCCGCGCACGCTTTGAGAGCATTGCGATTGGTACGTCCCTCGCCTTACGTGAGCGTCCAGGTCTAACCCCAAATCGTCAGCAGATTGCCGCGTGGATAGCCTCGGAGGAGTTCGCAGGGGTAACAGGTTCTGATGGCGCGAATGGAATCAATCGCCTGAAGGCACGTCTTTCATTTGTGCGTGACAGATTGCTGGAAAACTCACGATGAGAATTGATGACTCCCGTCAGATTTTTGAAGAGCGCGTTGGCGAGATTGGGGAGTTTCTGGATTTTATCGGCGCTACCACTTCTGAGGTGGGCCGAGCTAGAATCACACCCACACAACAAAGGATTCTTTTCTCTACCATATATCTACTTCTTTATAATCTTATTGAATCTACAATTGCCAAGAGTACACAGGCAATTGTAGAACATATGATTGAGGACGGCTCTTGGACACTTGCCGACCTGTCAGATGAAATGTTGGTGGAGTGGACGAGAAGCAATGCCAAGACGCATATGGAAATGAACTATGAACGCCGCCTTGAAGACACCGCCGCTGTTATCAAGGAGGCATTTGGCGGAGGTGCATTAAGGGCATTTAGGATTGACAAAGGCGGCGGCGGGAACTGGGATGATGAAGAAATATACAAGTTTGTCACTAAACGGATAGGAATGGCCTTCGATATTTCACCAGAAACCAATGCAATGGTCAAAAGGCCCGTTATCGAAAGACAAAGCATTATGAAAGCTATCGTCTCCATGAGGAATAGCATGGCACATGGCGATTTATCGTTCAGCGAGTGCGGCTCCAATGTAACCATTGAGGATCTACAGGATTACGTTAATAGGGTAATATCTTATCTTAGGGAAACCATTGACTCTTTTGAGAGATATATTGTAAACTATGCTTATCTTAAACCAGACTCTAGGCCAGCAACTGACATGGGCGAGGGAAGTGATGGGGCAAACGCAGAAAACATCTAAAAATGAAATAGTCGGTGTCGACCTTTTCTCTGGTGCAGGCGGCCTAACACACGGCATGTATCTTCAGGGCATCAATGTAGTTGCGGGGATTGATATTGATCCGTCGTGCCGCTATCCCTATGAGACGAACAACCCTGCTCGTTTCATACAAAAGAGCGTGGAGGACGTAACCGTCCAGGAGTTAGCTGACTTCTACAAAAATGCTCAAATTCGACTTCTGGCTGGGTGCGCCCCCTGCCAGCCCTTTTCCACCTATAGTCAACGCGGGCGCGCTCAGCGTGGCGGTGAGGACTGGAAGCTGGTACTGGACTTTGGACGACTCGTACGGGACACCCAACCGGAACTTGTGACGATGGAGAACGTCCCGCAACTCCTACAGCACAACGTCTTCCAAGAATTCCTTGACTTCCTAGAAGGCTACCAGCTCTGGTACGGCGTTGTGGATTGCGTTGAGTATGGCTTGCCCCAGACGCGCAGGCGCTTGGTGCTGCTAGCCTCTAAGCTCGGCAGCATCCGCATCTTGACCCCCGAGGAGTTCGGCCGGGCACGTCGAGTAGTACGGGAAGCTATTGTTGACTTGCCCCCCTTAGAAGCAGGCGGCCAGCACCCAGACGACCCACTGCATATCTCATCCAGATTAAGCGAGCTGAATCTCCGCCGCATCCGCCAAGCACGCCCAGGTAAAACTTGGCGAGACTGGGAAGACCAGTCCCTCGTTGCCGCCTGCCACCGGAAGGCAACAGGCGAAACCTACCCAAGCGTGTACGGGCGTATGGAATGGGAGCAGCCCAGCCCGACAATCACAACGCAGTGCTTTGGCTTTGGCAATGGACGTTTCGGCCACCCGGAGCAGGACCGAGCTATCTCACTGCGTGAGGCTGCCATTCTCCAAAGCTTCCCAAGAAACTATCAATTCGTTGCACCCGGACAGAAAGTGAATCTTGTAAAGGTCGGACGCATGATCGGTAACGCAGTGCCGGTTATGATCGGCGAACTAGTTGGTAAATCTCTTAGGCATCATGTCAATGGAATCCAGCGGGTAGATGCAAGCTCAGCCTAAAAGCACAACAGTCCCTCTGTAGGAGTTCTGAATGACCCACCCTGCCGCCCTCTACATCAGGGTCTCTTCACACCTCCAGGCACGCGACGACCGCTACGGCCTCGCCCGCCAGGAGGCCGAGAGCCGCGCCTACGCTGTCCGCACTGGCCTGGCCATCCCCGAGGGCGCTCTGTACACAGACGTCATCACTGGGCGCAGCGAGACGCGAGAAGGTCTAGAACGGCTAAAGGCGGACCGGGACAAATACAGCGCCATCATCACCAGCGAGGCCGACCGCCTGGGCCGTACGCCGCTTGCCGGGCACCGGATCCTCGAAGAGTTGCTCGGCCTCGGCCTCCACGTCCACAACGCCACGGACGGCCATTACAACCCGGATGACGACGCCAGCGTGCTGACCTTCGACATGCGGATGGTCATCGCACACCAAGAGCTGCGCCAGATCAAACGCCGGATGCTGGGTGGGAAGCTGGCTGCCGCCGAGAAGGGGTTGATCATCCCTCACGGGTGGCGCTGCTACGGGTATCGCCAGGCTTACGACCTGGAAGGCGGCAAGGCGGTGCGGCGCATCGAGGTCGATGAGGCGGAGGCAGCCATCGTCCGCGAGATGTTCCATCGCCTGGCGGGTGGCGAGACGACCGGCAAGATCGCTGACGACCTGAACGCCCGCAATGTCCCCAGCGCCATGAATGCGGTCTGGCATCCGCAGCGCGTCTGGTACATCGCGCAGAACACGGCCTACAAGGGCGAGGCCCGGATGACCCTCCGGCACGCCAAGCGGGAGTTCACCTTCACTGTCCCGGCCCTGGTAGACCCGAACACCTGGCAGCTCGCCCGCGACAGCCTGCGCCGCAAGCCCAGGAGGCACACCGAAACCTTCTGGCTGAACGGCATCCTCCGGTGCGCTGAGTGCGGCGGGGCCATGAGCGGCACGAACAGCCACGCCAGCCGCAAGAGCTACCGCCACTACCGCTGCTCGCGCGCCTTCAAGCACCGCCACTACGGGGACACGCCCACCTGCTCCCAGCGGACCCATTACCGCATGGACGACCTACACGCTCACGCTGAGCGCATTGTGCGCGAGATTGCTGAACACCCGGAGCGGTACGCACAGGCTGGGGCACCCACGCCACCCGACCACAGCCGGACGCTGAAGGAAATCGAGCGGCTGGAGGGGCAGCTCAAGCGGTACCTCACCGACTACCAGCGCGAGCTGCTGACCGGTGACGAGTACGCCCAGCTTCGGGACACGGCCCGGCGGCAGGTTGAGGCGCTGCGGGCTGAGATGGCTCCCCCGCTGGTGGTCAGCCTGCCCAACACGGCGGCAGCCCTGGAAGCCATCGGCAACCTGGTGCGCGAGGGCAGCCCGACGCGGGAGGTGCTGATGCGCTCCGGCACACGCCTGAGCATCGCGCCGGGTGGGGTGCTGGAGGTGGTGCTGCGGGTTTAGTTTCCTAATTCTGTCTCGCTGACTTGAAAGAGAAGGATGGAATTAGGAAGCTCTGCCTCCACCGCGTCCCGCATCTCCACGTACTGCTGGAGCATTGGCGGCAGTGGGCCGTTTCCCGTGCCCTTCAACACGCGCTGTGGTACTTCCTTGGTCCGGGGCACCTCGACAGAATAGCGGTGAAGCCGCCCAGGAAGGCGGCTTCAAGCACGATGGGGGCAGAGTTAAAAGCCCTCAATGGTCCGGCTGACACTCTGCACAGCGGGCCAGGCCACGAAGACGAGGAGAAGCACTATCAGCAGCACCATGCCAGCCGTTGCCCAGAAGTGGGGGCCGAAGGGGGAGCTGGGCTTCTCGGGCCGCCGAGTCACACTTGCTCCCGGCAGTGCCTCTCTCAGCAGCCGGAGCTGTTCAGCGTTGGCAGCAGCATGGCGGTCGTGTTCGTTCAGGCAAGCATGGTGGCATGTTCAGGGTCACGTCGTGGGTGCAGATGCGCGCTCCCCGTTCAGCGCCAGCAGCCGCGCCAGCACCTCACCCTCGCTCAGCGGCCACTCCCAGCCGTAGGCGGCGGCCACAGCTTCATCAAGGCGGGCATGGGCGGCCACCAGGGGTGCAGCGGGGTGTGCTGTGTCCGGCGCGGCCCGTAGGCGTTCCACCTCGTTGTACAGGCCGGTCAGGGTAGCCCTTTCATCCTGCGCCAGCAGGTGTTCCCTGAGCTGGACCACATACCGGGCCCACTTCTCGACTTCTGCCCGCTGCTCCGGGCCTGGCTGGGGGAAGGGGAAGGTTTCAAAGCAGGTGGAGGGGGTGTAGCGGGGGCGGTCCTCCAAAGCCGTGCCCAGAGTCCAAGCCCAGCTCCGGTGAATGCTGGACGCCAGCACACCAAAGGTGAAGTCATCATCGCGGGCAATCACTACAACCTGGCTGTCGGGAAGGGTTCCTTCGGGGAGCCAGACGGGGAGCAGGTGCTTGGCGACCCGGGGAATGCCGGTGAAGCGCGGGAGTCCTGCCAGGGCCCGGCGCATTCCAGGCCGAGCTTCTTGATGCCGCCACCAGTACCGCGCGTGGCCTGCCCTATTCAGCCCTGCGCGGGTAGGCTTCACCTTCTCCACCACGTAATCGAAGGGGGCGACATACTGGGCCGCTTCTGCCTCCGTCATCTGCCCGAAGTCCACAATCCAGCGACCGCTGGGCCGCCGCGTCAGATCCATCCCGTTCACCCATGGCTTGACCACGTCGGCATTGCTCACGCCGTCCGGGTTGGGCAGGTTCAGCCACTGCCGGGCCAGGTCGCCGGGAATGTCGAAGTCACCACCTTTCTGGGTGCCGATGAAGCTGAGACCCGCATTATCTGGGAGGGGCACAGCGGCGCTGACGTCCACCCGCACGCTGAGGTCGGCATTGATGCTGGGCACCTCGTTGCCGTTCAGAGTCCTGACCGACTCGCTTCCATCGCCAAACCCAAAGAGGCTCACCCTCACTGCCGCCCCGTCCTGCATCCACGGCTCATCCGGCCAGGCCATGAAGATGTCCCCGCTGGCCTTGATGCGTTCCAGCACCACGCGGTTCTTCCCGCCGCGGATGCTGTTGGTGGTCACGAACCCAGCCCGCGTCGTGACGCCTGCTTCCACCATCGCCCGCGCTTTCTCCGGCCAGTAGCACACCAGGTCACTCTGCCCCGGCAGCCGGTCCCCGTAGACGCGGCGAAGCGTGGCGGTGTACTCCCGCCCTAGGCTCCCGGCCATCTTCTTGTCTCCCAGAAACGGCGGGTTGCCCACGATGAACTCGGCTTCCGGCCATACTGTTTCCGTGCCGTCCGGGTTCAGGAGGGCGTCCCGGTGCGCGATGGTGTTCAGGCGTTGCAGCACGGGCGTCTCCCACTCACCCCCATGCGCGGCCTTCCACTGGAAGAAGGCAATCCAGGCCGACACGCTCGCCAGCTCGTGGGCGAACGCCTCCACCTCGATGCCCAGCAGCTGCCGGGGATGGACTCTCGGCGGCATGGCGAACGGCCCCGCGCCCAGTTCAAAGGCCAGCGAGCGCACCTCGTGCTCCAGGTCGAGCAACTGCCCCAGCGTCACCACCAGGAAGTTGCCGCTCCCGCAGGCCGGGTCAAGCACGGTCACTTGGGCAAGCCTGTCATGGAAGGCCCTTACCACCTCCAGCGCTGCCGCCTTCCCACCCCGCTTCCCGCTCAGCGCATCCGCCTGCGCCTTCACCTCGGCCCATTCCCGGCGCAGGGGCTGCATCACCACCGGCTCGACGATGCGCAGGATGTCCGGCACGCCGGTGTAGTGCGCGCCGCGCCGGCTGCGGGTGGCCGTGTCCAGGCTGTTCTCGAACAGGGTGCCGAAGATGGCGGGTTCCACCTCTGCCCAGTCCAGCGTGGCGGCGGCCAGCAGGGCGTCCGCGTCCTCGCGGGTGATGCCCAGCGCTGCCGAGTCGTCGAACAGGCCGCCGTTGAAGTGCCGGATGTCGGTGCCCCAGAACTCCCCGCCGTGCTGCATGGCGCTGAACAGCTCCTGGAAGTAGCCCTGTGAACGGTCCGGGTACTCGCGGGCCCGCGCCAGGAGCCGGGTGAGCAGGCCGCGCTCCAGCAGGCCGACGTCCTCGGCGAACATGGCGAAGACGACCCGCATCAGGAAGTGGGCCGCCTGGGTCTGGGGCACGCCACGGGCCGCGAGCGCCTGCGCCACTTCCCCGATGCGGGCGGTGGCGTCCTGGGTGACCCGCTCACGGAGCTGCCGGGGGTCGAGCCTGTTGGGGTCCTGAAAGCAGGCGCGCAGGGCAGCGAGGGCGGTCAGGTCGCCGCCGACGGGAGCGTCCCGCTCGATGTCATCCAGCGTGATGCGCATGGCCCTGGGGCTGCTGCCGGTGAAGTTGGTGTGAATCTCAATAGTGGCGAGGTCGCTGACCAGCAGCAGGGGCGGGTTGCCCAACTCGCGGGCGTAGAGCAGGGCCTGCTGGAGGGCCTTCCCCAGGCTCTTGCCCTGGGCCTTGTACTCGGTGATGAAGTGGTCGCGGTAAAACACGTCCGCGAAGCCCGTCTCGCCTGTTCCGGCCTTCTTGACGTGTTTCTCAAAGGCGTAGTCCTCGCCAGTCAGGTCGCTGCTGGGGGTCGGCTCGCCCAGCAGCAGACACAGGTCGCGCCAGTGCTCCTGGTAGGCAGCGCGTTCACTGAGCTTGGGTGCCAGCTCGCGCCACTTGCGGGCGAACTCCTGGGGGGTCACTCCTGTTCCTTTTCCTGTACCACCAGCTCCAAGTTTAAAGCGTCAAGGAGATCCACCAGACTCTGGGGGATCTGGCCCCGGCGTCCTGAAAGCAGCGCAGCAACGGCAGGCTGTGAAATCCCCAAGCGCTCCGCCAGCGACGACTGGGTGAGCCTAGGCGAGTGCGTTTCCATGGCATGGCGCATCGCTTCCCGAATCCGCCGATCAACAGGCGAGAGGCCATCAGACATGCCAGCATCATAGCTTGCCATAAACATATTGACTATTATAACCATATCGGTTATAGTGTCCACATCAGAGAAGGGCGCTTCCTCGACCAAGATTCCGCGCCCTCCCTGAAATCCCCCCTAGCAGGAGAACCACATGCAGGATACCAGCCCGATCAACGTCACCCGCACCTGGAAGCTCGACCTCTACGCCGGTTGGGGCGAAGGCAGCAGCGCCAGCGTCCACATGGGGACGCGCACCGTCAGCCTCTCCGGCGGGCGCGACGCTCGCGGCCAGATGCTCCCCCTGACGGCCACGGTGGACGGCCAGCCCGCCACCGCTCAGGAAGCCGTCGAGCTGCTGGAGTGGGCGAAGGCCGAAGGCCGCGTGACGCTGCTCAGCGAAGAGCGCACCACCCCCACCGGGACGGTGGCCGCATGACCGTCCTCACCGCCCAGGCCCTCGACCTCGCCACCGCCGAGCTGGTGCGCGCCACCCGCGAGTATGCCCGCAGCGCCCAGATGGAAGCCGACGTCCGCTTCGAGCTGGAGTTTGCCGAGGCGCACGCTCTCGCAGAAGGTGTCGAGGGCAGAAACGAGGCAGAACGCAAGGCCAATCTCCGCCTCGCCCTGGCTGAGGAATACAGCGCTCTCAAGGCTGCCCAGGACGGCCTGCGGGATGCCCGCCGTGACCTCGACGTCGCCCAGGCGCTGGTGAGCAGCCTACGCTCCCAGCTTCGACTGCTGGAAGTCATGCGGGAGGTCGCGCTGTGATTCCCTCTTTCCGGTTAGGCCGTTACCAGCGGCACGCGGCCCTGGCGGCCCTGGCCACCCTGCTCAGTCGGGGGGAGGAGGTTCCCTCTTCCCTCCCCCGCACCCTCACGCGCCGCCTCAGTGAGGTCCGCACCATGCACGTCCTGCTGTCCAACGACGGCGAGGTGCTGGAAGTGCACCGCTCCCTCCTGGCCGGGTGCTGCGCCTATATGGCTGTCCACCTGGACCGGGACGAGCTGGCCGACCTCGCTGCCGAGCTGCGTCGCGAGTACCGCGTGAGCCGGGGCGAGGTGTCGGTGCGCCTCCACGCCCCCACGCCTGCCGCCGCCGCCGTGAAGGCCGGTCCCCTGCTAGGCGTGCCCGCCGAGACCGCCGTGCAGGTCGGGGACGTCCACTGGGAGGTTTTCGTCTCCCGGCAGGGGGTCGGCACGTTCGGGTATCAGGACACTCTGGTCGTCGAGGCGGTGGCCTGATGCCGCGCCCCGACCTGGAAGCCGCGCGAGCTGCTGCGCTCGCCGCCCTGGGCCGGGGTGCCGAGCGCACCCTGGAAAAGCTGGAGGCGGCCGGGCTGGTCGTCGTGCGGCTGGCCGACCTGCCCACTGCCGGGGCGGGTACCCGCACCCTCACCGACGTCGAGCTGGAGATTCCCGAGGACTGGCGCGAGCCGTGGTCCGCCCTGGTCATCACTGACACCGAGGCGCTGGATCTGCACGCCCTGCTCGCCGCCGTGCCCTCAGTCCGCGAGGCCGTCCACCTGGGCCGCATCATGGGGCACCGCGTGGACGTGGAGATTGACGAGGCAGAGGGCCTCATCATGCGCGCCTGGACGGTGGAGTCGTGACCGGCGAGCGCGAGCCGCTCGGGAGCGCGACCTACAACATTGAGGACGACACCCTGCGCTGGATGCCCGGCGCGAGACTGGACGCCGACGAGTACACCCGCACCCGGAACGCCGGGTTCAAGTGGTGGCGCGGGCATGAGGCGTGGGTGGCGACCTGGACGCCCGAGCGTGAGGACTTCTTGCTGGAGTTCGTGGAAGGAATCGAGCA
This sequence comes from Deinococcus carri, assembly GCF_039545055.1. Taxonomy (NCBI): domain Bacteria; kingdom Thermotogati; phylum Deinococcota; class Deinococci; order Deinococcales; family Deinococcaceae; genus Deinococcus; species Deinococcus carri. The sequence continues at coordinate 8,769 of NZ_BAABRP010000027.1, read as the reverse complement.
CGAGGCAGACTCCGGCGACCCGGAGGCGAGGGTCGCCCGCTTCGCGGGCCGCGCCGCCGCCGCCGAAGGGCGGGCTGGGGCGAGGCGCGCGGCGGCCAGCAAGGGCCTGCCCCCGATGGGTGAACCCATCAAGGTCGGCCACCACTCGGAGGGCCGTCACCGCCGGGCTATCGAGCGCAGCGACCAGAACATGCGCAAGGCAGTCGAGGAGGGCCGCAAAGCGGACTACTGGCGGCGGCGCGCGGCGGGCACGGAGCGCCGGGCACGGCAGAAGAGCGACCCCAGCGTGGTGCGGCGGCGCATCGAGAAGCTGGAAGCGGAGCTGCGCCGGATGCAGCGGTCGCTGGAGGACCTGGACGCCCGCCCCGTGACACCGGAAACGGAGGCCGCGCACGAGCGCAGCGCGCTCCACTGGCACCGCTGGACTGCCCACCTGGAGCTGCGCCTCGCGTACGAGCGTGCCCGCCTGGAGAGCCTCTCCCCTGCGCCGTTCGCGCCGCCCGCCAGCTACCAGAAGGGCGACGTGGTCATCAGCAGTCGCTACGGCCGCTGCGAGGTGGTCCGCACTGGCCCGAAGAACGTTCGTGTGCGGATTCTCGAAGGCGGCGCGAGGGGCATGGAGTTCCTGGCACGGCCTGACGGGCTGCGCCGCCCCGACGAGGACGTGTCTACCAGCGGTTGACACTCGGCACGCACGTGGCCCCCGCTCCAGCACGGAGTCGGGGGCCTTGCCTTGGGCGACGAAAGCCCCGACCTCCGGGGTGGGAGGTCGGGGGCGAGTGGGGACGTTCAGACAGCCTGCGCGACCCACTGGGCCTTGGCCTGGTTGCGGGCACCCTTCACCTTCTCGCGGTACGCTTCGGCCTCCTGGCCGCTCAGCAGTTCCAGCCGGACCTCCTGGCCGTCGAGCACCAGGTTCCCGCGCTCGTTCAGGCAGGCCACCACCCAGAACTGGGCACCCTCGTGGTCCTGGGCGAGCGCGGCCAGCCAGCCGGTCTTGCAGGCCTGCCGCCCGGCCGCCGCCGCCGCCTCTTTGGTCTTGTGGGTGCTGGAGGGCGTGAAGCTCAGGTGCACGAGGGGGTTGCGCCCCTCGTCGTGCTCGGCGGCGGCCAGGCCCGCGAGGTTGCCCCCGCAGGGCGGCCCCCACTTGATGACGACCTTCGAGGCTTTCTCGGCGGTAGGCGCGGGCGTCGGTGCTGCCGGGACAGCCTCAGGCTCAGCGACCGGCGTTACCTCGACCTCGACCGCCGCGCCTTCCTGTTCCTCGACGCGCAGCTCGTCGGCCAGTGCCAGCGCCTCGGCGCGGGCGACCTCTTCTGCCTCAGCCTCTTCCTGGGCCTGGAGGATGAGACGCTTGATTTCGCCGGGGGTAACGCGCTGGCGGCCTTCGCCCTCGCCCAGGAAGAAGTCCTTGCTGGTGCGGGTGACGGTGAGGCCAGCAGCGGCAGATTCGGCAATCAGGGCGTCTTTGTCGGCGGCGGTCATCGGGGTCTTGGTCATAGTGGTTTTCCTCCGTCTAGGACAGCGTTTTCGCTTCCTTGGATGTCTGTAGTCTGAAGGTCGGCGGTCGAGAAGTAAAGTCGGAAAATCGAGGAAAACACCGTCTAGGACGGCTTGTTCGGTTCGACTGAACAGCCACTCCCCCAAGTTGACACCGACCTGCGGAAGTGGTGAAGGTCAAGTCCCCAACCAAACGCAATGTGTCCCCCTCCGCTCAGCCGCAAAGCCGAGGAGAGGGGGACACATTGGGCGTGGGTGCCGGTACTTTCAGGTTCAGGCAGGTAGCAGGTCACGCGGAGGTGCCTGTTTCTGCGCCGCCAGGGCCTGAAGCCGGAACAAATCGTCTGGCCCCCAGAGCGGCACCCCGTTCGCCCGCGCCAGTTCCCGCGCTGCCCGTGTGTATCCCGGCCCGCTGGTCACCACGACCGCGTGGGCGCAGCGGTAGAACGCCTTGCTTGCCACGATCTCCTGCACGGCCTTGTTGCCGACCGGGTTGCTGTACTTCTTGACCTGCACCGCTACCTTCGCGCCGCCCGGCCCGGTGGCAATCACGTCCGCGCCCTGGTCGGCACTCCCCCTTGTCGCCTCGGCCCGCCAGCCCGGCAGGGCATTCAGTACCTGGGCGACGTGCAGCTCCAGCTCACGCGGCGTAAGGGCCTGGAGGTCACGCAGGGCCAGGGCGCGGGTGCGCTTGGCCCTGGCTTGTGCAACCAACAGGACAACGGCCCCGACCAGTAGGAGCACCAGCACCGCGAACAGGCCCCATGCCCCGCTTATTCCGCTATAGAACAGCCCGAACAGCAACGCGAGGGTGACTACGGCTCTCGGGTCTTCCTTTTTCCTGCGCCTACGACGTGCCATAGGGGGAAGCTAGTGTGTCCGACCTCTCCGAAGTCTCACTCGCACGCCCGCCCGTCCCCGTCTCTATCCAGACCAGGCCGGTACCCCGGCTGCCCCCGCAGCAGCGGTGCCGCCCCTGCCACCCTGACGGCCGCACAGTTCGCGTAGTAGGCGCTGCCGGAGTTGGCTGGAGCTGGAGTCGGGGGAATCGCCGCTGGGGTTGCTGGACGTGGTGCCACTGGGGCTGGGCGCGATGCTGGGGGATTTGCTGGAACCACTGGTCCGTGTCCTGTCGTGATGGCGAACTGCCCGCTCGGCTGCACCACCACCGTCACCGTCCCCTCCCGGTCCGTGCGGTAGACCGTCGCACCGACCCGCTTGTACAGCGCCAGCGCCTCCGCGGTCGGGTGGCCGTAGCTGTTCGGGCCGACGCTGATGACCACGTTCCGGGGCCGGACAGCCGCCAACCACGCCGCGTTGTCGCCGTTTTTGGCCCCATGGTGAATCGACTTGTACACATCGATGGGACCGAGCGCCGAGGCTGGGTACTTCTTCAACCACCCCACCGTCTCTGCCGTCTCGCTGTCGCCGGTCATGAGAGCGTGGAACTTGCCGTACTGCACCAGCAGGCCCACCGAGTTCAGGTTCTGCTCGTTCCGGGGCATTCCGGCCGGCGGCGCGAGCACGGTCAATTTCACGCTCCCCAGGTTGATGGTCTGGTCCCGCGCTACCAGCCCCTGCGTGCCCGCCTGCTGGGCTGCCGTGACCAGCCGGTTCCAGGTCTGGGTCGTGCCGGCCAGCCCGTTATTCAAAAAGAACTTTGGCTTGAACAGCCGCACGGCCGGAATCAGCCCCGTGATGTGGTCGCTGTCGGCGTGGCTGGCCGCTACGAGGTCCAGGCTCTGCACGTTGTACAGGTTCAACAGGGCTTGGAGCCGCGGCTCACTGCGGCCGCCGTCATAGAGGACAGATTTACCTTCGGGGCTAGTGATGAGCACGGCGTCCCCTTGCCCCACGTCGAGGAAGCGAATGATCAAAGCGCCGGGAGCGGCCGCCTGTGCGGAAGCCAGGCCCAGGGAGAGGGTGGCCAGGGTCAGGACGTGCCTCACAAGTCCAACTCCCCGCTGGGGGTGGCTTGGTTCAAAGTGTCGAGCTGCTGCTGAGCAGTGCCCTGGCGGCGCTGGGTTTCGGCGTGGTCAATCTCGATGTCCAGGTCGCCACCGCTCACAGTGAGGCGCACGACATCCCCCTCCTGCACGCCGCAGGGCAGGCTGGCTAGGGGCCAGTCCTCGGTGCTGCCGTCCTCCCGCTCGACGCGGGCCAACCCTCCCTCGATGGCATCCACAATAAGCGTGCCTGTCAGGATGTCCGGCGTGGGTTCCTGCTCGTCTCGGGTCATGCCGCAAAGTAGCGCACGCAGGGCCTCACG
>NZ_BAABRP010000026.1 GCF_039545055.1 Deinococcus carri | reverse complement strand
CAAGGAAGTACCACAGCGCGTGTTGAAGGGCACGGGAAACGGCCCACTGCCGCCAATGCTCCAGCAGTACGTGGAGATGCGGGACGCGGTGGAGGCAGAGCTTCCTAATTCCATCCTTCTCTTTCAATGCGGAGACTTCTACGAAACCTTCGGGGAGGACGCCGAACGCACGGCCCGGCTGCTGGGCATCGCCCTGACGCACAAGAGCAGCAAGGATTTCTCGACGCCGATGGCGGGCGTGCCGCTGCGGGCGCTGGACAGCAACGTCGAGCGGCTGCTGGCGGCGGGCGTGCGCGTGGCCGTCGCGGACCAGATGGAGGAGCCGGGGGGCGGGCTGGTGGAGCGCAAGGTCACGCAACTGCTCACGCCCGGCACGGTGACCGAGGAGCGCCACCTCACCGCCGACGAGAACTACCTGGGCGCGGTGGCGACCGGGGACGGCTACGCGCTGGCCTTGCTGGACGTGAGTACCGGCGAGTTTCGCTGCGCCGCCTTCCACACCCGCACGGCCCTCTACGACGAACTCGCGCGGCACCGGGCGCGGGAGGTGCTGCTCGCGCCGGAGCTGGCCGGTAACGCCGCCCTGCTGGCCGACTTCCAGGCCCGCTTCCCGGTGATGCTCTCGCCCGCGAACTTCGACGAGGAGGGCGCGCGGCAGGAGCTGCATACCGTGCTGGGTGAGGTGCCGGGGTCGCTGGGCAGCGCGGCGCTGGTGCGGGCGTGCGGCGCGGTGCTGGGCTACGCCCGCCTGACCCAGCAGGGGCGGCTGGAGATGGTGCGCCGGGTGGTGCGCTTCGAGCCGGGGGCGCATATGCGTCTGCCCGACGCGGCAGTGCGCGCGCTGGAAGTCTTTGTGCCGCAGTCTCCCCAGGGCGTGACCCTGATGGACGTGCTGGCCCAGACACGCACGGCAGGCGGACGGCGGCGGCTGCGGGCCTGGCTGCGCGCGCCCCTGCTGGACGAACTCAGCATCCGGGCGCGGCTGGACGCGGTGGAGCTGCTGACCCGCGCCCCCGACCTGCGCGGCGCGGTGCGGGCGCTGCTCTACCGCGCGCACGACCTCGAACGCCTCGCCGCACGGGTGGCGACCCGCCGCGCCTCCCCGCGCGAGGTGGCGTCCCTGGCCCGCACGCTGGACCTGCTGCCCGACGCCGTGGGCCTGCTGGGCGAGCAGGACGGCCTGCTGGCCGGGATTCGCGCCCGCCTGGGGGCGCTGCCCGACGTGGTGACCCTGATTCGTGCCGCCCTGGTCGACGACCCGCCCATCCGCGCGGGCGAGGGCGGCCTGATCCGCGACGGCTTCCACGCGGAGCTGGACGGCCTGCGCTCGGAGGCGCTGGGCCACCGCGCCTGGCTGGCCGAGCTGGAAACCAGCGAGCGCGCCCGCACCGGAATTCAAAGCCTGAAGGTGGGCTTCAACAACGTCTTCGGGTACTACCTGGAGGTGAGCGGCCCCAACCTGGGCAAGGTCCCCGCCGACTACCGCCAGATAGCCACCCTCAAGGACCGTGCCCGCTTCACCCGCAGTGACCTGCGCGAGCGTGAGCGCGAGATTGCCCGGCTGGAGGCGGCGGCGGGGCGACTGGAACTGGAGGTCTTCACCGACCTGCGCGACGGCCTGAGCACGCACGCCGAGGCGCTGGCAGAGGCGGCGGGCGCGCTGGCCGAGCTGGACGTGCTGGCGGCCCTGGCCGAGCTTGCGGTCGAATGCGGCTGGGTGCGGCCCCAGACGGTGGCGGGCGCGGCGCGGCTGGTGCAGGCCCGTCACCCGGTCGTGGAGCGGGCGACGGGCGGGCGCTTCGTGCCCAACGACGCCGAACTCGGCCCGCACCGGCATATCCTCCTGCTGACCGGGCCGAACATGGCGGGCAAGAGCACCTACCTCCGCACGGTGGCCCTGTGCGCCCTGCTGCATCAGGTCGGCTCCTTCGTGCCCGCCGACCACGCCGAACTGCCGGTCTACGACGCCATCCACACCCGCATCGGGGCCAGCGACGACCTCGCGGGGGGCCGCTCCACCTTCATGGTGGAGATGAGCGAACTGGCCGCCATCCTGCACGGCGTCACGCACCGCAGCCTGGTGATTCTGGACGAGGTGGGGCGCGGCACCTCCACCCTGGACGGCCTCGCCATCGCGCAGGCGGCCCTGGAGCATCTGCACGCGGCGGGCGCGCACGCCCTCTTCGCCACCCACTACTTCGAGCTGACCCGCCTGGAAGCCGACCACCCCGGCCTGGTGAACCTCCACGTGGCCGCCGAGGAAGATGAATCCTCCGGCCTGACCTTCTACCATCAGGTTATCCCCGGCGCGGCCCGCCAGAGTTACGGCGTGGAGGTCGCCCGCCTCGCCGGTCTGCCCGCCCCCGTCACCACCCGCGCGGCGGCGCTGCTGACCTCCCTGAACGCCCAGGGCGACGACCGGAAGTTGCTGCGCGAACTCGCCGCGCTGGACCTGGGCCGCCTCACGCCGCTGGGGGCGCTGGAAGTGCTGCACCGGTGGCAGGCGGAGGCGCGGGGCGGTGCAGAAGGCGGAAGGCAGAAGGCAGATGGCTAACCCGATGCTTCAGCTCAGGACTGACGCGAGACGCAGTTCTCGGCGGCAGAGGGAAGTTGCGGTTTCCTGCTCTGGGACGGCGTTGCCGTCCACCCCCCTCTGCTTCGCAGCTTTGCAAGTCCCAGCCTCCCCCGCAAGGGGGGAGGAGCTAAAAAGCCCTTCCACACGCACTCATCTTTTAAGTCGTGTCAGCCCTAAGCTTTCGTCGCTTTTGCCATCCGCCCTCTGCCCTCTGCCTTCTGCGTCCCTATGACCATCCACCTCCTCCCCCCCCACGTCTCCCGCCTCATCGCGGCGGGCGAGGTCGTGTCGCGTCCGCTCGACGTGGTGCGCGAACTGGTGGACAACGCGCTGGACGCGGGAGCCACCCGCCTTGAGGTGGAGGTGGAGGGCGGCGGCCTCGCCGTGGTGCGCGTGCGCGATAACGGTGCAGGCATCCCGGCGGACTCGGTGGCGCTGGCCCCGGTGCGCCACGCAACGAGCAAGCTGGAACCCACGGCGGCGGCGGTGGAGCACGTCTCCACCCTGGGCTTCCGCGGCGAGGCGCTCTGGGCGGCGGCGCAGGCGGGCGAGCTGCATCTGGTGACCCGCCCGGCGGCGCAGGTGGGGGCATCGGAAGTGCGCGCTGCGGGCGAGGATGTAACGGTGCGCCGCACCTCGGCTCCGGCGGGCACGACGGTGACGGTGCGGAACCTCTTCGCCCGACTGCCCGCCCGCCTCCGCACGCAGGCTCCGGCCGCGGTCGAGGTGCGCGAAATCACGGCGCTGCTGGGCCGCTACGTCCTGCACCATCCGGGGCTGCACTGGCGGCTGACGGTGGACAGCGAGGCGAGGCTGACCCATGCCCCCGCCGACCACCGGGGCGCGGTGGCGAGCGTGTACGGGCCGCTCAGCGCGAACCGCGTTCTCCGGGTGGAGGCCGAAGACGTGCGCGGCGTCGTCTCCCGCCCGGAACTCACCCGCGCGCGGCGCGACCGGATGCACTTCAGCGTGAACGGGCGGCCCATCCTCGCGCCGCCGGAACTGGAAAAAGCCGTCATCGAGGGGTTCGCGGAACTGCTGCCCGCCGGCGTGGCCCCGCTGTGCGTGCTGGACCTAACCGTTGCCCCGGAAGACCACAATCCCAACGTCCACCCGGCCAAACAGGTGGTGGCCCTGGCCGACCTGCCGGATGTGGCGGCGCGGGTACGGGCGGCTGTGGCAGAGGCCCTTGCGGCGCATCCCCTGGCCCGTGCCGCGCCCGCGCTGATTGCACCACCCGAACCGCAGGCGACCCCCACACGCGGAGCCTTCCCCGCTCTCACGCTGGTCGGCGTCTACCAGGAGCTGTACCTGCTCGCGCAGGGCGAGGGCGACCTGTGGATCGTGGACGCGCACGCTGCGCACGAACGCGCGCTGTACGAGCGGCTGATGCGCGAGCTGACCGCCGCCCCGCCCTCCGAACTCCCCGAACCCGAGCTGCTGCACCTCACGCCCGAACAGGTGGCCCGGCTGCACGAGCGCGCCGCCGAATTGCGGGCCTGGGGCCTGACCATCGAGGACTTCGGCGCGGGCCTGGCCCGGTTGCGGACGCTCCCCGCCGCGCTGGCCGCCCTGCCCGTGCCCCGGCTGCACGAGCAGATTGTGGAAGCCGCCCTGGGCGACAGTCCCGACCCCCGCCGCGACGTGCTGGGCCGCCTCGCCTGCACGCCCGCGCTCAAGGCCGGGATGCTGGACGCGGGGAGAGGAGAGGCCGTGCTGGCCGCCCTCTCGGGATGCGAGCAGCCCTGGTCCTGCCCGCACGGGCGGCCCACGGTGCTGCGCCTCAGCGAACGCGACCTGGCCCACGCCTTCGGGCGGCGCGGCGTGCGGGATGTGGCGCGGGGGCGGGACGAGGTGCCGGGCTTCAGGCGGTGAGGCCCGGCGAAGGCCGACCGCAAAAAAGCCGCCCGGATGGACGGCTCGTGCAGTGCAGCGGGGTTTACAGGCCGGGAATCGGCACCGCCACCGGGCGGATGGGCTGGCCCTGGCTCTCGGCGGCGTTGAGCAGGGTGTTGGTCTGCCGGTTGAGGTCCTGAATGCCCTGCTCGTTGAAACGGCCATTTTTCAGGTCGTTGCCCACGTTGGTGAGCGTCTTGCTGAAGTTGGGCAGCAAGGAGCCAATCTTTTTCAGGAAGGGGTCATTGGTGTTCTGGGTCATGCGGATGGCGCTGTTGACCTGATACCCCGCGAACACCAGCGCCAGCCCGGCCTTGACGATATTGGCCCGCTGGTTCGGTGCGCCGGTCTGGAACTTGTACTGGCGGTAGGGCTTCCAGACCCAGGTGTTGAAGGCGTAGTAGGCCACCCCCAGGTGAAAGACGAATTTCGCCTTTTCGAAAGCGGTGGCCTGGGCCTGCTGCGCCGGGGCGGAGACCAGCAGGGCGGTGGCGAGGACGAGACCTTTGCGTGCGTTGTTCACCCGCCCAGTTTCCTGGCCTGTGGGGGAGCGCCGGATGAAGCCGGGATAGGGACCGTTTTAGACTGATTCCGATTGAAGGGTGTTGAAAACACCCGGAAATCCGACGAGAGGGAGAAGGAACAAGGGCGGATTTCGGGAGATGGATGAACAGGCGGTGCCCTCCCGACTGTTCAGGAATTGGACGGAATCCGTTTTAGACAGCGTGGGGAGGCGGCCCCGCGCTACCGCCGCGTGAGTTCCAGCATGCCGCTGTTCGCGGAGTCGTACTGGTAGAGGCTGGTCGCCGCGTCGCAGGTCTGGTGAAGGACAGCCCCCCGGGCACCGACAGGTCCACCCCGGCCCGCACGCTCGAAGGTGGCGCGAACCTGATAGCGCTCGGTAAAACCGCCGGGGCAAACGCTGCCGCTGCCCAGTTCGGCCAACGTGTCCACCGTCACGGGGCTGGACTTGTAGACGCTGCGGGTGCCCACCAGCGTGAAGCTCTGGCCCGTCTCGCGGCTCGTCACGGTGGCGCTGACGCGCAGGTCCTTTTCCTGCACCGTCACGTCCAGCAGGGCGGTGCGGCCTTCCGACCCGATGATGCGCCCCACGTAACTGCCGCCGACGTCGATGTCCGGCTGGTCGGGCAGGTAGGACCCGCAGGAGGCGAGCAGCGCAGTGGTGAGGGTCAGGACGGGCAGCAGATGGCGTCGCATGTCTGAAGGTAGCAGGCACCGGCGGGGCAGGCGACCGCACTTGCCGCGCCCCAGCTCGTCTCCCGCCGGCCCCCTTCCCCGTATCCCGCCCAAGTAAGATGGCCCCCATGCCTGTCGTCACCCGCATCGCCCCCAGCCCCACCGGCGACCCCCACGTGGGCACCGCGTACATCGGCCTCTTCAACCACACGCTCGCGCATCAGGCCGCGGCGGCGGGTGAGGAAGGTAAGTTCATCCTCCGCATCGAGGACACGGACCGCAACCGCTATGTGCCCGACTCGGAAAAGCGCATCTTCCAGATGATGCAGTGGCTGAATCTCACGCCCGACGAGTCCCCCTTGCAGGGCGGCCCCAACGGCCCCTACCGCCAGAGCGAGCGCTTTGACCTGTACGGCGAGTACGCCCGCCGGCTGGTGGCGTCCGGCCACGCCTACTACGCCTTCGAGACGCCCGAGGAACTCGCCGCCCTGCGCGAGGAGGCGCAACAACAAGGCCGCGTCATCGCCGTTCCCAGCCGCGACCTCGACCCCGCCGAGGCGCAGCGGCGGGTGGACGCGGGCGAGAGTGCCGTCATCCGCCTGAAGGTGCCGCGGGGGGGCGAGACGGTCGTGAACGACGCCCTGCGGAAACCCATCGCCTTTCAGAACCGCGAGATTGACGACAAGGTGCTGCTCAAGGCCGACGGCTTCCCCACCTACCACCTCGCCAATGTGGTGGACGACCGGCTGATGGGCGTGACGCACGTGGTCCGCGCCGAGGAGTGGATTACCTCCACGCCCATCCACGTGCTGCTGTACGAGGCGTTCGGCTGGCCCCAGCCCGTCTTTGCGCATATGCCGCTGCTGCGCAACGCCGACAAGTCGAAAATCAGCAAGCGCAAGAACCCCACCTCGGTCGAGTGGTACACGGAGCAGGGCTTTCTGCCCGAGGCGATGCTCAACTTCCTCGCCACGATGGGCTGGACCCACCCCGAGGGCCGGGAAATCTTCGACCTGGCCGAGTTCCAGCGCGTCTTCCGCTTGGAGGACGTGACGCTGGGCGGCCCCGTCTTCAGCCTCGACAAGCTGAAGTGGATGAACGGCAAGTACCTGCGCGAGGTGCTGCCCGAAGAGGAGGTGGCGAAGAGGCTGCACGCCTACCTCGCCGGGCAGAAACACGACCTCGCGGACGACGACTATTTCCGCGCGGTGGTCCGCATGATGATTCCGCGCATGGACGTGTTTTCCGAGTTCCTGGAGAAGACCCCCTACTTCTGGTCCGAGGAGTACCCGGTCACCGAGAAGGCGCAGAAGCTGCTCGACGAAGGCCGCCCCTTCCTGCCCGAACTCGCCGCGCGCCTCAAGAACCTCCCCGCCTTCGACCAGGCCACCACCGATGCGGCCCTGCGCGCCTTCGCGGAGGAAAAGGGCCTCAAGCCCGGCAAGGTGATGCAGCCCCTGCGCGCCGCCATCGCCGGAACCAGCGAAAGCCCCGGCATGTTCGAGATGCTCGAAGCTTTGGGCAGGGAGCGCGTGGTGGCGCGGGTGGAAAGGGCGGCTGAAGGCCGATAGCTGAAGGCGGAAGGCAGAAGGCGGAGGCATTCGGCCAGCCTTCTGCCTTCCGCACCTCACTGCGGCCAGTCCGCCGGGAGCGGCAGCGGCACGAACTTCACCCGGCCGTCCCCCGCTGCCACCGCGAAACGGTCCCCCTCGCGGCTGACGGCCAGCGTGGGCCAGAGGAACCTGCTTTCACGGGTGAACAGGGGCAGCGGCGGCAGCACCTTTCCGGGCTGATTCAGGTCCAGCCGGGCGAGTCGGCCATCATCAAAGGCGGCGAGAAGCAGGTTTTGCGGCGTGATCTTCACGTCCGTGACCTGTGCCCCTGAGGAATCCAGCCGGAGTTGCGTGACCCGCTGCCCATCCCCCGTCCGCCAGACCGCTACGCCGAACTGGTCCTCGTCGGCGGCCACAAAGCGCCCGTCCGGGCTGAAGTTCGGGGCGTCGGAATACTCGCGCTTGCCCTCGCGCTTCAGGCTTTGCAGGCCACCGGCTGCGACGTTCCACACGCGCACTTCCCGGTCACAGGAAAAGGCGAGGCGCGTGCTGTCGGGACTCCAGACCGCATCCCCCGGCCAGGGGCCGCCCGACCCGCGCAGGCAGTCGGAGGGCTGCTGTGGCAGGGCCCCCAGGCGGCGCGAGAGGTCGGCGGCCCACAGTTCCACCTTGTACCCCTCCCCCACAGTCGCCACACTGCGACCATCCGGGCTGACATGGAGGTCGAGGAACTTGCCGGGCAGCGTCCGCAGCAGCTTGCCCGTGCGGGCGTCCCAGCGGCGCAGACCCGTCAGGTCCGCGGTCAGCAGGAAGCGGCCATCGGGGGTGAACTGGATACTGAAGATGAACTCGGTGTCCTGTCCACAATTCAGAACCTGCCTGAGGGCACCGTTCAGCGCCGTCACCTTCCGCCCCGCCGTCACGTCCCACACGGCGACCTGGCAGCGGTCGAAATCCAGTTGCACGGCCAGCACCCGGCCTTCCGGCGTGACCAGCGGCGAGCGCAGTTTGCCCGGCACCTTCAGGCTGCGGTCCTTACCGATGATGGACAGGGCCACGATGCCGCCCCCGTCCGGGTCATAGGCGAGGACACCGCTGCTGTCCGCCCGCACGGCGGTCACGGCGGAGGGGTGCTTCAGCAGGAAGGCGGCCCGGTTCATCGGTGGGGCGGCCAGGGCGATGCCAGCCAGCAGGAACAGCGGAAGCAGTCGGCGCATGTGAGGGGCAGTGTAGGCCGCCCCCCTGACCTCCCCCTGAACCCTTTCCCTGCGCATACTGTCTGCTGGAAGCTGGCGGCTGGCCGCTGGCCGCCCTCCCACGCGCTAACATGCTCTCCAAACGAGCGTTAGGAGGAACACAAACATGGAAGACCGCCGCATCAGGGTGCTGATTGCCAAGCCCGGTATGGACGGCCACGACCGGGGCGCGAAGGTGGTGGCGCGGGCGCTGCGCGACGCCGGGATGGAAGTGGTGTACACGGGCCTGCGCCAGACCGCCGAGATGATCGTGAACGCCGCGCTTCAGGAGGACGTGGACGCCATCGGCCTCAGCGTGCTGTCGGGCGCGCACATGCACTATTTCCGCGAGGTGATGGGCCTGCTGCGCGAGCGCGGCGCGGAAGACATCATCGTGTTCGGCGGGGGCATCATCCCCGACCAGGACCTGCCCAAGCTGGAGGAACTGGGCGTCGGCAAGGTCTTCACACCGGGGGCCAGCACCGAGGACGCCGCCGAGTACCTCAGGGCGGCGGTGACGCAACGCTGGGCCGCGCAGGGCAGTTGAGGTGCCTCTGCCCGTGAGTGCCGAAACCCGCCCGCCTGTTGCCGCCCCCGCCCTGCCGCTGGGGCGGCTCGCTCCGCTGTACGTCGCGCAGGCCCTCGCCACCGGGGCCACGACGGTCAGCACTGTCCTCGCCAGCCTGATCATGAGCGGCCTGGGCCGCGAGAGCCTCTCGGGCCTGCCCAGCACCCTTATCAGCACGTCGGCGGCCCTGTCTGCCGGGTTGTTCGGCGCGCTGATGCTGCGCTCGGGCCGCCGCCTGGGGTTGGGGCTGGCCTTCATGCTGGGGGCGTGCGGGGCAGCGCTGGGCTTTCTGGGAGCGCGGGCCGGCATCACGCCCCTCTTTCTGCTGGGCGCGGCGCTGATGGGCGGGGCGCAGGGCGGCTACCAGCAGGCCCGGTATGCCGCCGCCGAGAGTGTGCCCGACGCGAGGCGCGGCACGGCCCTGGGCCTGCTGATGCTGATGAGCGTCCTGGGGGCGTTCCTGATGACGGGCTTCTCCGGCGCGGTGGAGGGCCTGGGCGCGCGCCTGGGTACCTCCGCCGAGGTCGCCGGTTGGCTGGTGGGAGGCGGGCTGCTGGGCCTCGCGGCGCTGCTGATGGGGCTGTGGACCCCCGTGGCTCCGCCGGTCCGGGCGCGAGCCGGGGCGCGGCTCTCGGTCAGGGACGCTTTTGCCATGCCGGGCGTGCGTTCCACTGCCCTGGCCCTCGCCACCGCGCAGGGCCTGATGGTTACGCTGATGAGCCTCACGCCGCTGCGGGCGCATCACCTGGGCATGGAACACGGGAGCGTGGCGGCCCTAATCTCGGGGCATATCGCCGGGATGTTCGGCTTCGGCTGGCTGACCGGGCCGCTGATCGACCGTCTGGGTTTGCGGGTGGGGTACGTGGGGGGCGCGCTGCTGCTGATGGCGGCGGCCCTCACCGCCCTGCTGCCGGGGGCCGCGTGGCTGGGTGTCAGCATGTTCCTGCTGGGGCTGGGCTGGAACCTCGTCTTTGTGGCGGGCAGCAAGGCCCTCTCCCGCTTTCCCGCTGCCCAGGGTGTTACCGATGGTCTGGGGTACATCACGGCGGGCGCGGGCACCCTGCTGGGCGGCCTGATCATCGCCCGCGCGGGCTTCCCGGTCCTGGCCTCGGCCTGCGCCGTGCTGGCGCTGCTGCCGCTGGTGAGCGCGTGGAGAAGCAGGTGATGAGGGTTGAGCGATGAGTGATGAGGGGGCAGTACCTCTGTTTCTCAACCCTCATCACTCATAACTCATCACCAAAGGGCCAGGGCCGCCTTCCCACTCGGGGATGCGGCCCTGGTCTCTATCTGCTGGCGGAACGGGAGGGATTCGAACCCTCGATACGGTTGCCCGTATACACGCTTTCCAGGCGTGCCCCTTCAACCACTCGGGCACCGTTCCAGCGGAAGGCAGATTAGCGGAGGAGGCCGGGAAAATCAAACGGGCGGCGGCGGGGTCATACCAGATTGCATTGATTCGCAAGAATCAACCGAGCGGACTGGCACAGCTCCGCAGGAGAGCGAGCAGCAAAAAGTACCGACTGGTGGCGGTGGACGACGAGCGGGTCAGCCTACGTCTCTCATGGCAAGAAAGGCGAGGGGCTGCCCCTGAGCCTGTGGCCGCCTAGAACATCCGGCGCTTTCCCGGATGTTCTGGAATCAAAGCCAGTCGGTACTAGGTGTACGGGTCTTCCAGGTAGGCCCGTACGACGTGCAAGGGCGGGTAGGTGCCCAGCCTCAGCGCCTCCTCCACCTGTCGGGCGCGTGCCCACGCCGCTTCTGCCAGGGTGGGGGAGACGAGGCCCGCCGCCACCGCTTCCGCCAGCTCGTCGCCGTCGATGATGTGCGTTTCGGTCGCCCGCCAGCCCGGTTGCCAGTCGGCAACCACATCGAGGTAGAGGTCGTCGATCCAGGGAAAGCCGTCTGCGCCCACCCCCTCGCCCGCGTGGATGTCCACGTAAAGCTGCTCGGGCTGCCCTGCCGCGTTCAGCATGACGGTGAGGGCGTCCCCGAGTGCGCCTTCCCCCGTGCCCCTGGGGTGGACGCGGACCCAGCGGTGGCCGTCGTCCAGAATGCGGATGCTCCGCTCCCCGAAGGGCACGTCCAGCGTCCGGGCCACCTCGTGCGCGGTGAAGTCCACGATGACGTGCCCCGGCACCACCGTCACCGTCTGCGTATGGCGGGCCACCCGTGCCCAGGGGCGCAGGTCGAAGACCTTCCGTTTCACGCCAGCTCCCGCAAGGCTCCCAGCAGCAACTCGCCCTCGGTGGCCTGCACGCGCGCCTTGAGGGTGGCGAGGGTGTCGCCCGGCAGGACCGGCACGCGCACCTGCCCCAGCACCGGCCCCTCGTCGATGCCCGCGGTGACGAGGTGGACGGTCGCGCCGGATTCCACGTCGCCCGACGCCAGCACCGCCTCATGCACCCGGTCGCCGTACATGCCGCGCCCGCCGTGCCGGGGCAGCAGGCTGGGGTGGATGTTCACCAGCCGCCCGGCGTAGGCCGAAAGCACGCGCAGCCCCAGCGCCTTCATGTAGCCGCTGAGGACCAGCGTGTCCGCGCCCGCCTCCTGCAAGAAGGCCAGGATGGCGGCGTCCAGCGCGTCCGGGTCCGGGTACTTTGCCCCGCTGAGGTGCGCGGCCCGCAGCCCGGCCTCCCGCGCCCAGGCCAGCGCGGGACTGGCGCTGTTGTTGCTGGCGAGGGCCACGGGCACGGCACCCAGCCGCCCATCCCGGCAAGCTGCCGTCAGAAAGCGCGCGGCGCTGCCGCCGTGGGAGGCGAGGAAGCCTAGGCGCATGGGTGCTCCGGTACGCGGTGCGTGGGACGCGGGACGCGGGAAAAGCTGTCACCGCGCACCGCGTACTGCGCACTGCCTCCCCCTTCCCTCACTCCCCAATCTCCTGAAGCCCCAACTCTTGCAACAGGTACGCACTCGTCAGAATCCCATTGTGGTAATCCTCCAGCGCGAAGCTCTCGTTGGGCGAGTGGGGGGCGTCCTCGTTGAGGCCGAAGTCCACCAGCAGGACGGGCGCGCCCAGGATGCGGCGGAAGTCCGCGACGATGGGGATGCTGCCGCCCGTGCGCCCGAAGGCGGCGGGCTTGCCGTACACGCGCGTCAGGGCGCGGTCAGCGGCCTGGATGAAGGGCGAGTCGAGGTCCACCTTCACGGGCTGGCCGCCGTGCAGCGCCCTGACCTCCACCTGCACGCCACGCGGGGCGAGGGTGGGCACGTAGTCCTGCACCAGCCGGGTGATGCGCTCGGGGTCCTGGCCGGGCACCAGGCGCATGGACACCTTCGCCCCGGCCTTCGCCGCGATCACGGTCTTGCTGCCCTCGCCCTGGTAGCCGCCCCAGATGCCGTTCACGTCCAGCGTGGGCCGCGCCCACAGGCGTTCCAGCGTGGAGTACCCCGCCTCGCCGGGCAGGTCGGACACGCCGATGGAGGCGGCGAACTCCTCGTCGGAGTGCGGGAGCCCCGCCCACATCTCGCGCTCCTCGGGCGTCAGCTCCTCCACGCCGTCATAGAAGCCGGGGATGGTCACGCGGCCCTGCTCGTCCTTGAGCCGGGTGATGATCTCGCACAGCGCGTTGATGGGGTTGGGCGCGGCCCCGCCGTAGCTTCCCGAGTGGAGGTCACGGTTCGCGCCCTGCACGTGAATCTCCACGTAGCTCAGCCCGCGCAGCCCGTAGGTGACGGTGGGCACGTCCGGCGCGAAGCGGCTGCCGTCGGAAATCACGATCACGTCGGCCCTGAGTTCGTCCGCATGGTCACGCAGGTACGCTTCCAGGCTGGGGCTGCCCACCTCCTCCTCGCCTTCGAGCAGGAATTTGACGTTCACGGGCAGCGGCCCGGCCCGCAGCAGCAGTTCCACGCCGCGCACGTGGGCGTAGGCCTGGCCCTTGTCGTCGGTGGAGCCGCGCGCGTAGATGCGCCCGTCCCGCACGGTCGGCTCGAAGGGGGGCGTGACCCACTCCTCCAGCGGCGCTTCGGGCTGCACGTCGTAGTGGCCGTAGATCAGCACGGTGGGCTGGCCGGGGGCGTCCAGTCGTTCGGCGTACACCAGCGGATGCCCGGCGGTCGGGTCCACCCGCGCCGTGAAACCGAGGCTTTGCAGCTTGAGTTGCAGGAAGTCCGCCGCCCGCGTCATGTCCCCCGCGTGGGCCGGATCGGCGCTCACGCTGGGAATCCGCAGCAGCTCGAACAGTTCCTGCTCGGCCCCCTGGCGGTCTTGCAGGGCGGTCAGGTCGGCATTCCGGGCTGAGTCGTTCTGGGAGGGGGTCATGGGCGGATGATAGCGGGGGAGGCGGTGCGCGGTACGCGGGAGGCGGGAAAAAATCGCCCCCGCCCGCTGCCCCTGTCCCCAGCCACCGGACGCCGGTTCCCTCACCGCGCACCGCGTCCTGCTTCCCGCGTACCTCTTTTCACCTTTCGCCACCTTCAAGAACCTTGCGGCGGGTATACTCAACCCAGGTATGGCCACCGATTCCAAGCATCGCCCCGTCTACGTGATCTCGGTCGCGGCGGAACTTGTGGACATGCACCCGCAGACGTTGCGGCTGTACGAGCGCAAGCAGCTGATCCGCCCCGGACGCAGCAGCGGCAAGACCCGGCTGTATTCCGAGCGCGACATCGAGCATCTGCGCGAGATTCGCCGCCTCACCCAGGAACTCGGTGTCAACCTCGCCGGCGTCGAGGAGGTCATGCGCCTCCAGCACGAACTCGACGACCTTCAGGGCGTGTTCGAGGCCGAGATCGAGCGCCTGGAGGACGAGCTGCGCGAGCGCGCCGAAGCGCCCCAGGCCCTGCCCGCCCCGGACGGCAAGCTCGACCCGCGGGACCGCCCGGTGTACGTCATTTCCATCGCGGCGGAACTCGTGGACATGCACCCGCAGACGTTGCGGCTGTACGAGCGCAAGCAGCTGATTCGCCCTGGGCGCAGCAGCGGCAAGACCCGGCTGTATTCCGAGCGCGACATCGAGCATCTGCGCGAGATTCGCCGCCTCACCCAGGAACTCGGCGTCAATCTCGCCGGCGTCGAGGAAATCATGCGGCTGCGCCACCAGATCGAGGCGGCCCGCGCCCACATGGAGGGCAACGTGCAGCGCCTCCAGCAGGACATCAGCGACCGCATGACGAGTTTGCGTACCCTGCCCGCCCCGGAAAGGGCCGGGGGCCAGGCGCACGGCCAGGATGGGGACGCGGAAGACGCCGAATGAGGGCGGTGCTGGCAGGCGTCCGGGAGGTTCTGAACCGGCGCGGGCGCGGGGCGCACAGGGTTCGCCAGCGGGTCGGCGCGGGCGTCGCCGTTCTGAACGGCCGGGGTGAAGTCCTGCTGGTGCGCCGGGCCGACAACGGCCTGTGGGACCTGCCCGGCGGCGGCGTGAACGTGGGCGAGGAGGTGGGGGCCGCCGCCCGCCGCGAGTTGTCCGAGGAAACCGGCCTGCGCGTGGGGCCGCTCACCCTGCTGGGTGTGTTCAGCGGGGAGGCGCACCGCCACACCTACCCGGATGGTAACGTGGTCGCCTGGGTCACGGTGCTGTACGTCGCGCGGCCCGTGGAGACTCAGTCCCCGGAGCATCAACCCCGCGCCGGGGACGACGCCGCGCAGGTCGCCTGGTGGCCCCTGGCCGCGTTGCCGGGGGAGGTGAGCGCCGCCGGCCGCGCTTACTTCGAAGCCCTCCACGCCCACCTCGGCGGGGAGGGGACGTGACTCCTGAGCTGTGGGTGATGGCCGACGTTCACGGTGCCCTCGCCAAGTTGCGCGTGCTGCTGCGCGGGGCCGGGCTGACGGATGATGGGGATGGCTGGACGGGCGAGCGGGCGCACCTCGTCTTTCTGGGCGATTATCTCGACCGGGGGCCGGACGGCCTGGGCGTGGTGCGCCTGATTCGCCGCCTGGAGGGGGAGGCGCGGGCGGCGGGGGGCCGCGTGACGGCGCTGCTGGGCAACCACGAGGTGATGTTCCTGGGCGCGCAGCGCTTTGCGGGGGAGGCGGCGGACCCCTCCGGCCTGCGCGAGTACTGGCTGACGAATGGCGGGCAGCCGCAGGACGCCGCGGGGCTGGAACCCGCCGACCTCGCCTGGCTGTCGGCCCGCCCGGCCCTGGCCCGTGCCGGGCGCTGGCTGCTGCTGCACGCGGATTCCTCCCTGTACCTGCACCTGGGCCGCAGTGTGGACGCCGTGAACACCCACGTCGCCCGCCTGCTCCAGAGCCGCTCGCCGGAGGTCTGGGGCCAGTTCGCCAGCGCCTTTGCCGACCGCCTGGCCTTTGCCGAGCGTGGGGGCGAGCAGGCAGCGCGGCGGCTGCTGGCGGCCTTCGGCGGAGAGCGGCTGGCCCACGGTCACACGCCCATCCCCCTGCTGCTGGGCGGGGACGACGGCGCGCCCGGAGGAGAAGGAACGCCGCAGGGTCCGGTCGTGTACGCCGGGCATCTGTGCGTGGCCCTGGACGGTGCCCTGGCCTACCGCCGGAACGCGGGCTTCATCACCCGGCTGAGTGACCGGGGCGTGGCGGAGGTCGTGGCCTATGCGGACGCCGCCGCGCATTCCTGAGGGGTACACTCAGCCGCGTGAAGACGCACAAGGTCGAGGTCGGGAACGTGACGCGCGAACTGCCGGTGGTGCCGGTCGCGCCGGGGGTCAGCGTGGCCCTCTTCAACATGCTGGGCGACACCGAGGTCACGGAGGCCGCCGGGCGTGAACTCGCGGCGCGGCTCCCCGCCGACATCGACGTGCTGGTGACGCCCGAGGTCAAGGCCCTCTCGCTGGCCCACGTCATCAGCCGCGAAACCGGCAAGCCCTACATCGTGATTCGCAAGACGCAAAAGCCCTACATGGTGGACCCGGTGGCCCGCGAGGTCGTGAGCATCACCACCGGCAAGCCCCAGCTGCTGGTCCTCGACGGCTTCGACGTGCCAAAAATCCGCGGCCACCGGGTCGCCATCGTGGACGACGTGGTGTCCAGCGGCGGCACCCTCCATTCCCTGCGCCAGATCATCGAGGAGGTCGGCGGCGAGGTCGCGGCCGTCGTCGCCGTGTTCACCGAGGGCCAGGAACGCCCGGAGGTCACGGCGCTGGGGCACCTGCCGCTCTACACCTGAAGTGGGCACAGCACCTGAAGCGGGGCCGCGAGGGGTCGCGCCTCCCCACTTTTGCCCCCATTTGCCTTTTCGGGTAGGGTGGGCGGCGTGAGCCAACTCGACAAGACGGCCCTGAGTGTCACGGTCGGTGACGTGACCCGCGAACTTCCCACCGTGCGCGTCGGCAGCGTGGGGCGCGTGCCCCTGGTGGAGTTCATCGGGGACAGCGCGTTTACCAACGCCGCCGCCGAGGCGATGCTCCCGCTGATTCCGGAGGGGACCGAGGTGCTGCTCACGGTCGTGACCAACGCGCTGCCGCTGGCGCACGAACTCAGCGACCGCTCGGGCCTGCCCTACGAGGTCGCCCGCAAGAAACGCCGCACCTACATGCAAGCCCCCCTGATCCAGGAGGTTCCCAGCATGACCCTGGGCGTGAGCGAAACGCTGTGGCTCGACGGCCCCCACGCGGCCCGCCTGAAGGACAAGCGCGTGACCATCGTGCAGGACGTGGTGGCCTCGGGCGGCACGGCGCAGGCCCTCGCGCGGCTGGTCGAGCGGGCGGGCGGCACCGTGGCGGGCTACCTCGCCGCCTTCAAGCAGGGTAATTCCCAGTTGCCCCTGATCTACCTTCAGGAGCTGCCGCAGAGCATCTGAAGGCAACAGGGACAGAACAGGGCCGCCAGCTTCCCGTGGCGGCCCTGTTTACCATCGTCCTCAGGCGTGGTTCGTGTCGCTCGCGTTCACGTCGATGGTGGGGTGACGCTTCTCGAAGCTCACGCTCAGCACTCCGGCGTTCAGTCGGGCCTGACCGCTGCGGGGAATGACCGTTTCTGGAAAGGAGAGGGTGCGGGTAAAGGTTCCGGCAGAGCGCTCGGCGCGCAGGCGGCGTTCGGGGGCCTCGCGGCGGCCTGCGACGGTGACGGTGCCTTCTTCCTCGTGCAACTCCAGGGAGTCCGGGTCCACGCCCGGCACGTCGAGCAGCAGCAGCAGGTGCGTGCCCTGATCCACCCAGTCGGCGGGCGGCGTCCAGGGACCGCCCTGGCCCAGCGTCTCGACCTCCTCGCGGAGGGTCATCAGGTGCTGGAGACGTGCAAGAACCGGCTCGTTCATGCGGTCCAGGCTACCATCCGTGCCGGGCGGATTTGTCCGGGTTGGAGATGAGGGACAGCAGAACTTTCTCATGCCGTCCCGGCGTCGGCCTCGGTCACCTTTCCGGGCCGAACGAAGTGAGAAACCGTGATAAGGGCGGCGTGAAGTGGAGTTGCTGCCCAGGACACGCGGCAACGGAACGGAGCGCCGCCCTAGAATCCCCCCGTGAAGGCTGTCCCCATTCTCACGGCCCCCACCGCGGCCGGCAAGACGGCGCTGGCGCTCGCGCTGGGCGCACAGTTCCCGCTGGAGGTCGTCGCCGCCGATGCCTTTACCGTGTACCGGGGGCTGGACATCGGGACGGCCAAGCCCACGCCGGCCGAACGCGCGAAAGTCCCGCACCACCTCCTCGACGTGGCAGATGTCACCGAGGCTTACGACGTGGCCCGCTACGTGCGGGGGGCCGAGGCCGCCATCGCGGACATCCTCGCGCGGGGTCGCCTGCCGCTGGTGGTGGGGGGCACCGGGTTCTACCTTTCCGGGCTGGTGCGTGGCCTGCCCCTCACGCCGCCCGCCGACCCGTCCAGCCGCGCGGAGGTGGAGGCCGACCTCGCCGCGCGGGGGCTGGACGCCCTGCTGGCGGAGGTGGCCGCCGTCAACCCCGCGGAGGCGGCCCGGATGGAACGCAACCCGCGCCGGGTGGTGCGGGCGCTGGAGGTCTACCGCCGCACCGGGAAGTTTCCGGGCGACTTCGGCCACCGCCCACCCGCTTTTGCCTACCGGGTCTTCGCCTTCACGCGCCCCTGGCCCGACCTCGAAGTGCGCATCGCCGCCCGCGTGCGGGCCATGCTGGCAGGCGGCTGGCCGCGGGAGGCCGCCTGGCTGGCCGCACAGGTTCCCCCCGAACAGCAGCCGCGCCCGACGGTCTGGCAGGCCCTGGGGTACCGCGAGGCGCTGGCCGTGGCCACGGGGAGCCTGACGGAGGAGGAGGCCGCCGCGCGCATCACCGTGGCGACCCGGCAGTACGCCAAACGGCAGCTCACCTGGGCCAGGACCCAACTGGGGGCTGTCCCCGCCTCCCCGGACGAGGCAGCGCGGGCGCTGGCGGCTTTTCTGGGGGCGCAGGGCTGAGGGGCCGGGGCAGGGCCTGTCCCCATCCATTCTTCACGTTCTGCCCCTCACTTCTGTGGGTCTGACCGGCCCCTCAGCCCGACCCGCTACACTGCGAGGTGAGCAGCACCGCCACCGCGCCCGGCTGGGCCAGCACTTGCGGCTCCAGCAGGGCGCTTCGTCAGGAACCGGGAGAGCATTCACGTTCCCGGTGTCCGGCCGCTCTCAAGGGGGGAAGCACATGAAGCCACGGGTTCTCGGCATGATTCTCGCGGGGGGACAGGGGTCCCGTCTCGCGCCACTGACCCTGAAACGCTCCAAACCCGCCGTGCCCTTCGGCAGCAAGTACCGCATCATCGACTTCGCCATCAACAACTTCATCAACAGCGGCGTCTTTTCCATCTACGTCCTGACCCAGTACAAGGCGCAGAGCCTCACCGAACATATCCAGCGCGGCTGGCGCTTCGGCACCTTCCTCCAGGACTACTTCATCACGCTGGTGCCCGCGCAGATGTACCGCTACGAGGAACTCGGCGCGGTATGGTACCGCGGTACCGCCGACGCCGTGTACCAGAACCTGCACCTGGTCGACAACTTCGACGCGGATTACGTGGCGATCTTCAGCGGTGACCACATCTACAAGATGAACGTGGAGCACATGCTGCAAGCCCATGTGGACGCCCGCGCCGACGTGACCATCGCCGCCTACCCGATGCCCCGCACGGACGCTCACCGCTTCGGCGTGATGCAGGTGGACGACCGCTGGCGCGTGACGGAGTTTCTGGAGAAACCCGCCAACCCGCCCGGCCTGCCCGGCGACCCCCACACCAGCCTCACCAGCATGGGCAACTACATCTTCTCGCGCCGCGCGCTGGAGGAACTGCTCCACACCAGCATCAGCGCCGAGTCCGACGGGTTCGATTTCGGCCATGACGTGCTGCCGCGCGCCCTGAGTGACGGCTACCACGTGCAGGCCTACGACTTCCACAAGAACCCCATTCCCGGCCAGTCCGGCCCCAACCTGTACTGGCGCGACGTGGGGACCCTGGACGCCTACTTCGACGCCAGCCTCGATCTGGTCAGCGTGAACCCCGAGTTCGACATCTACAACCCCGAGTGGCCGCTGCGGACCAGCAGCGAGTTCAGCCCGCCCGCTAAGTTCGTCCATGAGGCGGAGGGGCGCAAGGGCCAGGCCTTCAACTCCATCCTTGCCGGAGGCGTGATCGTCAGCGGCGGCACCGTGCGCGACTCCATCCTCAGCCGCAACGTCCGCGCCCACTCCTACTCGCTCGTCGAGAGTGCCGTGCTGTTCGACGACGTCGAGGTGGGCCGCCACTCCCACCTGCACCGCGCCATCGTGGACAAGGACGTGATCATCCCCCCCGGCACCAAGATCGGCCTCGACCACGAAGAAGACCTCGCCCGCGGCTTCACGGTGACGGAAAACGGCGTGGTGGTGGTGCCGAAGAGCTATACGTTCTGAGGGAGCGGCCAGCTTCCAGCGGCCAGTCGCCAGCGAAAAGAAGGGGGGCACTCCAGACGGAATGCCTCCCCTTCTTGTCTTTGCTGGAAGCTGGTGGCTGGAAGCTCCCCTACACCAGCACCGGCTCCACGTACTCCCCGTACACCTTCTTCAGCGTGTCCATCTGCTCGCCCAGGGTGGCGTAGGCGTGGGCGCACTCTAGGAAGGCGGGCATGGTGTTGGCCCCGGTGACGGCGGCGTCGCGCAGGGCCGAGAGGGCGGCCTCCACCCGCACGGGGTCGCGTTCGCGGCGCACCTGGGCCAGGCGGGCTTCCTGCACGCGCTCGACTTCGGGGTCGATCAGTTGAATGGGCACCTCGACCGCGTCCTGCACGAACTCGTTCACGCCCACGATGATGCGGTCCTTGGTTTCCACCTCGCGCTGGTAGCGGTAGGCGGCCTCGGCCATCTCCAACTGGAAGAAGCCGCTCTCGATGCCGGCCTCCACGCCGCCCAGCGCGCGAATCTGCTCGATGTAGCCCATCGCGGCGGCCTCGATGTCGTCGGTGAGCTTCTCGACGTAATAGCTGCCCGCCAGCGGGTCAATGACGCCCGCCACGCCCGTCTCGTAGGCGATGATCTGCTGGGTACGCAGGGCGATGGTGGCGGCCTCCTCGGTGGGCAGCGCCAGCGCCTCGTCGAAGGAATCGGTGTGGAGGCTCTGGGTGCCGCCCAGCACGGCGGCGAGCGCCTGAATCGCCACGCGGGCGATGTTGTTCAGCGGCTGCTGCGCGGGTAAGGAAACGCCGGCGGTCTGCGAGTGCGTGCGCAGCATCCACGACTTGGGGTTCTTCGCGCCGTAGCGGTCGCGCATCTGCCGCGCCCAGATGCGGCGGGCGGCGCGCAGCTTGGCGATTTCCTCGAAGAAGTCGTTGTGGATGTCCCAGAAAAAGGAGATACGCGGCGCGAACTCGTCAATGTTCAGCCCCCGCTCCAGCGCCTTTTCCACGTAGTGGAAGCCGTCCGCCAGCGTGAAGGCCAGTTCCTGCACGCCCGTCGCCCCCGCCTCGCGGATGTGGTAGCCGCTCACCGAGATGAAGTTCCACTTCGGCACCACGCGCGGCCCCCACTCGAAGGTGTCGATCACCAGCTTCACGCTGGGCGAAGGTGGGTAGATGAACTCCTTCTGCGCGATGAACTCCTTGAGGATGTCGTTCTGGATCGTGCCGCCGATGCGGGTCAGGTCCTTGCCCTGCTTCTGCGCGTTGGCGATGTACATGGCCCAGATCGCGTTGGCCGGGGAGTTGATCGTCATGGAGGTGGTGACCTTCTCGGGGTCGATGCCCTGAAACAGAATCTCCATGTCCGCCAGAGAGGCGACCGCCACGCCGCACTTGCCCACCTCACCCTTGGAAAAGGGGTGGTCGGAGTCGTAGCCCATCAGGGTAGGTAGGTCGAAGGCGGTCGAGAGGCCCGTCTGCCCGGCCCGCAGCAGCGCGTGGAAGCGTTCGTTGGTCTGCTCGGCGCTGCCGAAGCCCGCGAACATACGCATGGTCCACAGCTTGCCGCGGTACACGCTGGACTGCACGCCGCGCGTGTAGGGGAACTCGCCGGGGTAGCCCAGGTCGCGCTCCGCGTCCCAACCTTGCAGGTCGTCGGACGTGTAGAGCGGCTCGGGGTCCATGTCGGACAGGTTCTTGAAGTTGTACTTGCGTTCGGGGAACTTCTGGGTGGCGGGCTGGTAGACGCTGCTCATCCACTCGTTCTTGCTTTTCATCTGGGCACCTCTGACAGGGGCGAAAAACTAACGCTCGTTAGGTAGGAATAGGGTAGCAGAAGGCGGGCGCGGGAGGGGGCCAGCGCTTCTCAAACGAGAAGAGACAGACCGATCAGGCCTGTCTCGCGGGGAGGTGGGTTGGAAAACGGGAGGCCCGGCCGCTCAGCCCAGGCGGGCGATCACCGCGTCGGTGAATTCCTTCGTTCCGGCGGTGCCGCCCAGGTCGCGGGTGCGGGGGCCTTCGGCCAGGACGGTGTTCACGGCGTTGTCGAGGCGGCGAGCCACGTCGTTCGCGCCGAGGTGGTCGAGCATCAGCACGGCGGCCAGGATGGTGGCGGTGGGGTTGCTGATGCCCTGCCCGGCGATGTCGGGCGCGCTGCCGTGGACGCTCTCGAAGATGCCGAAGCGGTCGCCCACGTTGCCGCTGGCCGCGATGCCCAGACCGCCCACCAGCCCCGCCGCGAGGTCCGAGAGAATGTCCCCGAACATGTTGGTCATGACCATCACGTCGAACTGGGTGGGGCTGCGCACAAGCTGCATGGCCGCGTTGTCCACGATCATGGTGCCCGTATTCAGGCCGTCAAAGGCCTTCGCCTCGTCCAGCACGGTGTTCATGAAGAGGCCCTGCGTGACGGGCAGCACGTTGCTCTTGTGGACCACCGTCAGCTTCTGGCGGCGCTTCATGGCGAGGTCCGCCGCGAACTTGCCGATGCGGGCGCTGGCGTCCTTGGTAATGACCGTGTCCGCGATGGCGGTGTCGCCGTAGCGGCGCTCCTGCTCGACGTAGAGGCCCTGGGTGTTCTCGCGGACGATCACCAGGTCCACGTTCTCGTAGGCCCCGGGCACCGGGCGGGTGCGGGTGGGGCGGACGTTGGCGTACAGGCTGTACTTCTGGCGCAGGTGGCGGATGGCCCCGAAAAAGCCCGCGGGCTTCTCCCCGCTGGGACTGGTCGCCGCGCCGAAGAGGGTCGCGTCGGTGTTCTCGATGGCCTCGTAGGTCGCCTGGGGCACGCTGGTGCCGTGGTCGAGAAAGTATTCGTAGCCAGCCTCGGCCGTCACGTACTCGGCGTCCAGGCCGGAGGCTTCCAGCACGCGGCGGGCGGCGGGGATGACCTCGTGGCCGATGCCGTCCCCTTCAATCAAGCAGATGCGGTACTTCGCCATAACCTCGCCAGTCTAGACGTTCTCTGGAGTAGGCGTCACACTCTCAGCGCCGCCACCACGTCACCGGCGACGTGACGCGCGTGCAGCGGCCCCAGCAGGAAGCCCTTGCTGCCCAGCCCCGCCAGCCGCCAGACGCCGTCGGCCCCGCGCCCGGCCGTCAGCCCGGCGAGGCGGGAGCCGCTCCAGCGCCCCGTGACCCGGTTCCCGCTCAGGTCCGTCAGCGCGTCGGCCTTGCCCAGCAGCCAGCGCAGGGAGGGGAGAGGCAGCGCCGGTTCCTTCCAGGTGGGCGTGGGGGCCTCGAAGGTCGCGCCCAGCACGCCTCCCGTCCCAGCGGGTGCGAGATAGGCCCCGAAGCTGAAGGGCACCTCCGTCACCGCGCGGTCCAGCGTCAGCAGCGTGCCTGCCCGGTGGGTGCCCCCCTCGCCCGCCCAACCCGCGCCCACTGACCCGCCGCACCACACCACGGCGTCCCCCCGCAGGAGCTTGCCGCTGTCCAGCGTGACCGTTCGTGCGTCCCAGGCGGTGGCCCTGGCCCGCACGACCTCCGCCCCCGAGAGCTTGAGCAGCCCCGCCGTGAAGGCCGCCCCGTCCAGCCAGCCGCCCTCCGGCAGCCAGAGGGCGTGTGCCCAGCCCACCGCCAGTTCGGGGGGCCGTTCCTGCACGGAGAGCCAGCGGTGCGGCAAGGCCGCGGGGAGGTTGCGCTCGAACTTCTGGCGGGTCCGGTCGTCGGGCACGGGGCGCAGCACGCCGCCCCGCCCGTGGGGGACCTCCACGCCCGCTTCGCCCAGCGCGTCCACCAGCGCCCAGGTGAGGCGCAGCCCCTCCACGGCCCCTGCCGCCACCTGTCCCGACTGGCCCCGCACGGGGTTGACCAGCGCGGAGGGAACCTGGCTGGCCGCGTGAAGTCCGGTGTCCACCACCGTCACCCGCGCGCCCCGCTGCCCGGCGAAGTAGGCGACCGACGCACCCGCCACGCCCCCGCCGACCACCAGCACGTGGGGCTGGCTGCTCACGCTTCCCGCACGGCCCACAGGCATTCGCGTTTGCCGGGGGGACCGGGCCGCCGCTCTGGCCGCAGCCCGGCCCCCGCCAGCGTGCGGCGGACGTGCCCGGCGGCGCTGTAGGTCGCCAGGACCCCTCCCGGCGCGAGGGCCTGGGCCAGACGCCCGGCCAGCGCCGGGGTCCACACCTCGGGATTCCGGGCGGGCGAGAAGCCATCCAGATAGAGGGCTGTGGCCCAGCTCTGCGGCAACTCCGCCTCCAGCACGTCCCCGAAATGGACCGTCAGGGTGACGCCCGGCACCTCGACCACCAGGGGCGAGGCCTGACCCCACCCGGCCAGCAGCGCGGCCCAGGCGGGATGGTTGGCCCCCTCGCCGCCCGCCCCGACCGCGCGCAGCACCCCGGCCGGGGCGGGGTCGAACTCGTAGGCGAGGTATTCCAGGGCCGTGCCCCGGCGGGCCACCTCCGCCAGGGTGGCGCGGAAGTTTACCCCCAGGCCGAAGCCTACCTCCAGCACACGCGGGGCCGGGTGCTGGTCCGTTCCGGTGCCCTCCACAAAGACATGTCGGGCCTGCGCCGCCGCGCCGTGCCGCGAGCCGTAGGCCTCGCCGAAACGGAGACTCTGCGCCGTGCGCGAGCCGTCCGGCGTCACAATAAGTTCGCCCACCGGGCTGCCCTGCTTCATGGGAGCAGGATAGGTCGCGGTGGGCGGGAGAAGCTGACCTTCAGAGGTTGTCTGTCCGGGTGCTGTCCAGTTCGCGGACCTCGCCCTCCAGGCCCTGCACGTCCAGTTCCTCGCGGCGCAGCGTGATCTGCTCGCTGTGGGTAAAGGTCTGGCGCTGCTTGGCGATGGTGACTTCCTGAAGGGGAAAGACCTGCTTGCGAACCTCCGCCCGCTCCTCGGAGAGTTCCACCGTGTAGACGCGCCCCGGCTCCAGCACCTCGCCGTTCATGCGGACGCGGCCCACGCCGTCGGTGACCGTGATTTCCAGGTGTTCGTTGGTCAGCGTGACCGGCACCACCTCCTGCCGCTCGGTCACCACCCGGCGAATCTGCACCGCGCCCGTGAGGTCGCGCAGCACCTCCACCTCGGCCCGCTCCTCGTGCAGCACGAGCCGCTCGACGATTTCGCGCCGCTCGGTGCCCTCGGCCAGCCCGGCCGTGTCCAGCGCCTGTTGCTCCCGCTCTCGTTCGTCCATGCCTGCTTCCTTTCTCCCCGCCCTGAGGTTGAGGCTTTTGCCGGCGCTGACCCCCAGCCGTACAGCAAAGAGGCGGGGTTGCCCCCGCCCTGCTCTGCCCGCCAGCTTAGAGGTCGCGGTCCGTCCGGGTGGTGTCCGTGACAGTCGTGTCGGTGCGGGTGGTCGTGTCCATGCGGTCACCGTTTTCCAGGCGCACTTCGCCGGTCTTGTTCACGTCCAGCACCTCGCGGCCCACGGTGTCGGTCACGGCCTGCGTCTCGGTCACGGTGCGCTTGCCGATCTCGACTTCCTCGGTCACGTAGGCCTGCTTCTGGACGTTGGCGCGCTCGGCTTCCAGGTCCACACGCACGGTCTCACTGGCCGCGCCCAGCACCGCGCCGTCCACCGGGCGGGCATCGGTCACGGGGTGACGCTCGATGATGACTTCCTCGCGCTGGAGGGGCACATTCACGGTTTCCTGGCGGGTTTCGACGTGCTTGCCGATCTCCACCGACCCGGCGCGGATGCGGTCCTTGTTGACCACCAGGCGCTCTTCGAGCAGCTGGAGGCGGTCAGGCGTGCGGTAGGCACGGTCGCGGTAGGTGCTTTCCGTCTCGGTGGTGTCCGTGCCGCGCAGCACGCGCTCGTTGGTGGCGAAGCGCTCGTCGGTGTACTGCTGCTCCATGCTGTACTGGTCCAGATCGCGCGCCTGGTCGCGGGTCAGGTTGTCGAAGTACACTGCGTCGTCCGCGAAGCGGGCCTCACCGACTGGCACGGCCACTTCCTTCGAGGAGAACCAGCCGCCCACATCCAGGATCAGGTAACGGATGCGGCCGGTGTCAGGGTTGACCAGCGCGTCGCGCACGGTGCCGATCTTCTCGCCGTTGTACCCGTAGGCGGTGTTGCCGCTGGGGTTGTACACGCCCGTCCCGTTCAGGTCGAGCTGGCTGTCGCTGTTCAGATCGGACAGGCGGACGAGGTAAGTCTGGTTCTGGGTCATATGAAGCCTCCGTTGTACTTGAGATGCCGTTGCGCCTGATCACTTGCCAGGGCGTTTCCGGTACTGCCGCAGTCTGAGTGCTACAGCTCACCTTCTGCTGAGCCGCAGCTAAAGCCCCTCCTGAGGTGACCTTGAGCAGGAGGTCATGAACCTAGGAAGGAGCCGCGCCGGGCCTTGCTTTTCGCTGTCGGCTGTGTCAGGGCCGGGGTCCTGCACGGCCCGGACGACACCGTTCCCCCTTCACTTGCCCCCTGGCTGACCACTGAGCCGCCGCGCCGACCGCGGGTGTAAGCTCTGGGCACCTTCAATCGCCTCTGCCCGCGTGGTGGTCGTTCGCCTGCCTGCTTCTTGCTTCGTGTCTGGAAAGGGTCCGGTGATCTTGCATGCCGTCTGAGTCCGTCTCGTCCGGCCATACCCCGGTTCGGATTGTGAGTCTCGCCGCGCACAGCGGTGCGGGAAAAACCACGCTGTCGGAGGCCCTGCTCGCCCTGAGCGGGGCCTTGCCACGTGCCGGGCGTGTGCCCGACGGCACCACCCAGAGCGACCACACTGACGCCGAGAAACAGCACGGCTTCTCCATCACGACCGGGGTGCTGCGGCTCAGGCGCGGCGGCACCGACATCACCCTGCTGGATACGCCGGGCTACGCCGACTTCGTGCGCGAGATTCGCGGGGGCATCCGGGCGGCGGATTCGGTGCTGGTGCTGGTGAGCGCGGTAAGCGGTGTGGAGGTGGGCACCGAGCGCGTCTGGGCCACCGCCGACCGCTTCTCGATGCCGCGCGTGGTCGTCATCGGCAAGATGGACCGCGAGCGCGCCAACTTCCACGCGGTGCTGGCCGACATCCGCGCGAGTTTAAAAGGCCCGGTGGCGGCGGCCTTTTTGCCGGTGGGCGAGGGGCCGGACTTCCGGGCGGTGGTGGACGTGTTGGACGCGGACCCGGGCAGCGTGCCCGGCGAACTCCGCGAGGCGCTACGCGAGGCCCGCGAGGCCCTGGTGGACGCTATCGTCGAGACCGACGACGCCCTGATGAACCGCTATCTGGAGGGGGAGGAGATCGGCCCGGACGAACTGCGCGCCGCCTTCCTGCGGGCAGTCCACGCAGGCACCCTCTACCCGGTCCTGCCGGTGAGTGCCGAGACAGGCGTGGGCGTCCCCGAACTGCTGAATCTGATGGTGGAGGGGCTGCGCAGCGCCTCCGAGCGCGGCGTGCTGACCGGCCTGGACGGGCAGACGCGCGAGCCGACGCCGGACGCGCCCGCCTCGGCCCGCGTGTGGCGCGTCTCGGTGGACCCCTTCGTGGGCAAGCTGGCCTATATCCGCGTCTGGAGCGGCACCCTGCGCCCCGGCGACACGCTGCGGAACACCACCCGCGGCGTGGACGTGAAACCCGCCCACCTGTACGTGGTGAGCGGCAAGGAGTTGACCGAGGTGCCTGAACTCCGGGCCGGCATGATCGGCGTGCTCACCAAGTTGCCCGAGCTGCACACCGGGGACACCCTGGCCGACCCCGCCGCGCCCATCGAGTACGACCCGCTCCTTCTGCCCGACCCGGCCCACACGGTCGCCCTCTTCCCGAAAACCCGCCAGGACGAGGACCGGCTGGGCGCGGCCCTGACCCGCCTGCTGGACGAGGACCCCACCCTGCGCTTTGCCCGCGAACCCCAGACCGGCGAGCTGCTGCTGTCGGGCATGGGCGACATGCACACGACCATCGCAGTGGAGAAGCTCGCGGCCCTGGGCGTGAACGTGGACACGGGCGTGCCGCAGATTCCCTACCGCGAAACCATCCGGGCGTCGGCGCAGGCGCAGGGCAAGCACAGGAAGCAGTCGGGCGGACACGGCCAGTACGGCGACTGCCACCTGCGGCTGGAACCCGGTTCCGGCACGGCCTTCCGCTCGGAAGTGGTGGGGGGCGCGATTCCCGGCAAGTACCTCCCCAGCATCGAGAAGGGCGTGGGGGACGCGATGGGGAAGGGACCGCTCGCGGGCTATCCCATGCAGGATGTCCACGTGGCCGTCACGCACGGCAGCTATCACGACGTGGACAGCAGCGACCTCGCCTTCCGCACCGCCGGGGCATTGGCCTTTCGCAATGCGGTGGAGGGGGCCAGGCCGACGCTGCTGGAACCCGTGATGCTGCTGCGGGTGCGTGCCCCCGCGAGCTTCACCGGTGACCTGATCGGCGACCTCCAGACCCGCCGCGCCCGCGTGCAGGGCATGGACCCGGAAGGCACGGTCATCACCATCACCGCCGTCGTTCCGCAGGCCGAACTCCAGACCTACAGCGCCGACCTCCGCAGCCTGACCGGCGACCGCGGGGCCTTCAGCGTCAAGCCCCACGGCTATCAGGACCTGCCCGAACACCTGGCGAAGAAGGTGATCGAGGCGCGGAAGGCGGCGGCGGGATAGGTGTGCAGTACGCGGTGCGCGGTCAAAAGAAGTCCTGACCGCGCACCGCTCCCCGCGCACCGCGTACCATTCCCCCCATGACTGCCACCCTCCCCCGCGTCCTGGCCGACCTCCGTTCCGACACCGTCACCACGCCCACCCCCGAGATGCGGGAGGCGATGGCGCAGGCGGCCGTCGGGGACGACGTGTACGGCGAGGACCCCACGGTCAATGCCCTCCAGGCGGAGGTCGCGCGCCTGACGGGGTTCGAGGCGGGCCTCTTCATGCCCAGCGGCACCATGACCAACCAGGTGGCGATTGCGCTGCACACCCGCCGGGGCGAGGAGGTGGTCTGCGCCGAGGGGTCGCACATCTACGAGTGGGAACTCGGAATGATGGCGACCTTTTCCGGCGTGGTGCCGCGCTTCGTGCCCGCGCCGCTGGGGGTGCCCGACCCGGAGGGGGTGCGCCTGGCGGTGCGCCACTCTGTCCATCAGTCGCCCACTGGCCTCATCAGCCTGGAAAACACCCACAACAAGGCGGGCGGCACGGTGATTCCGCTGGAGGTGCTGGCCGCCATCCGGGGGGTCGCGGACGCGGAGGGCCTACCCCTGCACCTCGACGGCGCGCGGGTCTTCAACGCCGCCGCCGCGCTGGGCGTGCCCGTCTCCGAAATCACGCGCCATTTCGACACGGTCAGCGTGTGCCTCAGCAAGGGGCTGGGTGCGCCCGTCGGCAGCGTGCTGGTGGGCAGCGCCGCCGCGATGAGGGGGGCGCACCGCTACCGCAAGATGATGGGCGGCGGGATGCGGCAGGCCGGGGTGCTGGCCGCCGCCGCGCTGGTGGCCCTGCGTGACGGCCCCGCCCGCCTGAAGGCCGACCACCGCCGCACCCGCCGGCTCGCGCAGGCGCTGGCCGAGGCGGGCTTTGACGTGAATCTCGCCGCCGTGCAGACCAACATCATCTACGTTACTCTGCCGGACGCGGCGGCCCAGGTGGCCCGCTGGGCCGGGCAGGGGGTGCTGGCGAGTGCCCTGGGGCCGGATTCGGTGCGCTTCGTGCTGCACCATCAGGTCAGCGACGAGGCCCTGGAGGAGGCCATCCGGGTGCTGACGGCATGAGGGCTGGCCCGCCGACCTCCGCCTTTTGTTGGAGGCTCCCTCCCGCTCTCACGCGGTAGGCTGACCCCCATGACGGTCCCGGACGTGCCCCCCGCCCCCCCGCTTCCCCCCACGGATGCGCCCGTCCCGCCGCCTGGGCCGGGCATCCGTGCGGTGGACGGCAACCGCGCGGCGCTGACGCTGCTGCTGGTGCAGAACGTGGTGTCGGCGCTGCTGCTGGGGCTGCGGGTGCCGCTGGGCACGGCGCTGCTGGGGTCCTTCGTGGCGACGGTGCTGGTCGGGCTGCTGGCCTTCCGGCCCACGCTCACGGCCCTGGTCCGCGACACGCGCTGGCGTACGCCGCCCTCGTGGGGCACAGCGCTGGCCGCGTTCGTGCTGGCCTTTCTGGCCTCGCGCGCCTTTGCGCTGGCCTTTGTGACGCTGTTTCCGAGTGGGGCGGACGCGATTCCGCAGTTTCTCAGCCACGGTCCGGATCTGTGGGCGCTGGTGCTGGCGGCGGGCGTGCTGGTGCCCTTCGCGGAGGAGGTGGCCTTCCGGGGCCTGATGCTGCGCGGACACGAGCGGGCGGCAGGTTTCCTGGTCGCGGCGCTGACGACCACCTTCGCCTTCGGCATCGCGCATGGGGTCCCGGCGAGCGTCGCGGGCATCCTGCCGCTGGCCTACGCCCTGGCCCGCCTCACGCAGCACACCGGCAGCCTGTGGAACAGCGTGATTGTCCACGCGCTGAACAACACGCTGGCGGTGGTGCTGGGGGCCTTCGTCGCGCGCCACAATCTGGGCGACACGGCGCAGGCCAGCGCGGTCCTCCAGAACCCGGCACTGGCCCTGCCGGTCGCGCTGGGGTCGCTGCTGTTCGGCGGGGTGGTGCTGGCTGTGCTGCACCTGTGGCTCACGCCCCGGCCCGACCCCCAGGAGCGCCGTGCCCCCGGCCCCTGGCTGAGTGGGGCCTACGTGGTCATCCTGCTGTTCGGGGTGGCGTCGGCGGCCTTTACGTTCCCGGCGGTGCAGCAGGCCCTTACCGGCCTGCGCGGGGCACTGCGCTGACCCGCGGGGTGCTGGGGCATCTGCGTGCCCTTGCCCGGCGGCTTAAGGCGGAACTTCTCGCTCTGAGCCTCGCCGCCCGCGACCCGCGCACGCCCTGGCCGGCCCGCCTGCTGGCCCTGCTGGTCCTGGCCTACGCGCTGAGTCCCATCGACCTGATTCCCGACTTCATCCCGGTGCTGGGGCAACTCGACGACCTGCTGCTGGTGCCCGCCGGGCTGTGGTTGGCCCTGCGCCTGATTCCGCCGCAGGTGATGGCCGACGCCCGCGCGCAGGCCGCCGCGCAGCCCGGCCGCCTGGGCCGCAGCCTGTGGGGGCTGGCGCTGATGCTGGGGCTGTACGTCCTGGCCGCCTGGCTGCTGTGGCGCTGGTGGGGGCAACGCGCCTGAACGGGGCCGCTAGAGTGACCGGGTATGGCCCGCCGCACCCGTCCTGCCCCCCCGCCCCCTCCTCCCGAGGCACCGCCTGCCGCCGAACTGCTGAGCAACCCCCGCGCCTTTTTCGAGCGGCTGCGGGCGGCCGAGCCGCGAGCCTGGCGCTACGTGGCCCCGGTGCTGCTGGCCGCCGCGCTGGCGGGCGTGCTGTACGCGGTGCTGCTGCGGCCCGTCGTGGCGGCCACGGCCGGGCTGGAGAATGCCACGCCTGCCTTCACCGCCCACGCGACCAACGCCTTCGGGACCTTCTTCCTGACGGTGCTGGGCGCGGCGCTGATGGCGGGGCTGGGGTACCTCGGCGCAGGGCGGGAGGGCCGGGCGGCGGAGGTGTACGGCGCGACTTTTGTGCTGCTGCCGCCGCTGTATCTGCTGCTGGCCGCGCTGCTGCTGGTGTTGCCGCAGCCCGAGTGGCCGTCCTTTTTCCTGGAGTCTGATGCGCTGCACCGGCAGCAGACAACTCTGCGAGCGCTGGCCCACTGGCCGCTGGCACGCATCGCCGTGCTGCTGATGCTGCTCGCGCCCCTCCTCCAGTTCGCCCTCGCCTATCGCGGCTTCCTGACCCTGACGGATGACCGCCGCCGTGCCCTGACCGGCACCCTGTTGCCCCTGCTCCCCGCGCTGGGCCTGACGGCGCTGGGCCTGTTGCCGGTGCTGGTGCAGATGTTCTGAGACGTGATGGGGGTTCAGGGACGGGGCCTTGCCCCCTCTTTCCTCATCCCTCAAAAGACGCTCCTCGCCGGGTCCCACAGCCGCCACAGCGTGTACGCGCCCATCAGCAGGTGCAGCACCACCTTGGCGGCGAGGCCGGTGAGCAGGCCGACCAGGGTGCCCCAGGCCGCCCGCAGCGCGGCACCGGGCGGCTTGCGGACCACCAGCAACTCCACCAGCAGCGCCCCCGCCAGCGGCCCCACGATCAGGCCGAACGGGATGAAGAGGCCGACCAGACCGCCCGCCAGCGCCCCCCACCCCGCCTGCTTGCTGCCGCCGTAGCGCCGCGCGCCCCAGGCCGAGGCCACGTTGTCCACCAGCGTGACCAGCACCGTGACCACGCCGAAGGTGAGCAAAAAGGGCAGGTCAGGCCAGAGCTGAAAGCCGTCGATGAAGGTGGCTCCGGCCGCCCCGGCAAAGATAATCAGGGTCGCGGGCAGCGCGGGCACGAAGGTGCCGACCATGCCGACCGCCCAGGCGAGCAGAAAGACGAGAAAGGCCAGGCTCATATCCCTGACAGATACGGCGTGACGGGGATGGAGGTTCCAGCAGGGGGCGTGATGTCCCCATTCCCACAGTAAGCTGAACCCATGACCACAACCCAGCCGGAAGCCGGAACGAACCGCCTCTCCTTCCTGCCCGTCCCCGACGAGACGCAGGTGCCCGAGGGCGTGCGCAAGCTGTGGGGCAAGGCCGAGGCGAACATCGGCTTCGTGCCCAACGTGTTCCGGGCGCAGGCCGTGAACGGTGAGCAGTTCCTGGCCTGGTGGAACTATTTCAACCTCCTGCTGAACAAGGAGGGGTATCTGACCAACGCCGAGCGCGAGCTGGTCGCCGTCGTGGTGAGCGGCATCAACCGCTGCCTCTACTGCGCCGTATCGCACGGGGCCGCCTTGCGCGAGTTTGGCGGCGACCCGCAGAAGGCCGACGCGGTGGCCGTGAACTGGCGGCACGCCGACCTCACCGAGCGCGAGCGCACCCTGGCCGAGTACGCCGAGAAACTCACCCGCCACCCCGCCGAGGTCACGGCGGCGGACCTGGACCCCCTGCGCGCCGTGGGCCTGGACGACCACCAGATCATGGAACTCGTGCAGGTGATCGGCATGTTCAACATGACCAACCGCATCAGCAGCGCCCTGGGCTTCGTGCCGAACGCGGAATACTACCGGCAGGGGCGCTGAGGGCCGCGCTTCAGGGCGTCTTAAGCTGGCCACCTGTTGTCCCCGTGAGCGGCTAGGCTGAACTGGAGGAGGCCCACCATGACAGACCGCAAAGGCGAGGGAGAAAGCGGCCAGCTTTCCGAGAGCGCCCGCTCGCGCACCGAGAGCCACGACGAGCCGACGCCGATAGACCAGCCGAACGACAACACCCCGCAGCCGGACGAGAATCCGGGCAAGCACGGCCGCCCCACCGACGACTCCGACCCCGGCCATAGCTGAAGAGGTGCTGAGCTATGAGCCGTGAGCTATGAGGAAAAGGAGCGGAAGGCATTGGCTTCCGCTCCTTTTCCTCATAGCTCAGAGCTTACTGCTCATAGCTGTAAAACCCGCGCCCGCTCTTGCGTCCCAGCAGCCCCGCCTGCACCATCTTCCGCAGCAGGGGCGAGGGGCGGTATTTGTCGTCGCCCAGGCCCTGGTGCAGCACTTCCATGATGGCAAGGCAGGTGTCCAGGCCGATAAAGTCCGCCAGCGTCAGCGGCCCCATCGGGTGGTTCATGCCCAGCTTCATGATCTGGTCGATGGCTTCCGGCTCGGCCACGCCCTCCATCACGCACTGGATGGCCTCGTTCAGCATCGGCATCAGGATGCGGTTGGAGACGAAGCCGGGGTAGTCGTTGCACTCCACGGGCGTCTTGCTCATCTGCCGCGCCGCCTCCGTCACCTTCTGCGCCGTCTCGTCGCTGGTGGAGTAGCCCCGGATCACCTCGACGAGCGCCATCAGCGGCACCGGGTTCATGAAGTGCATCCCGATGAACCGCTCCGGGCGGCCCGAGGCGGTGGCGAGGCTGGTGATCGGGATAGAGGAGGTGTTGCTCGCCAGAATCCCCTCGGGCTTGACGATCTCGCCCAGTTGCCGGAAAAGCTGCGCCTTGACCGCCTCGTTTTCCACGATGGCTTCGACCACCAGGTCACAGTCCGCGAAGTCCTGAAGGTTGGTGGTGAACTGGATGCGGCCCAGCACCTCGGCGGGCGTGCCCGTCAGTCGGCCCTTCTCGTGCAGCTTGGCGAGGCTCTTTTCAATGGTCGCCTGACCGCGGGCCAGGAACTCCTGTTTCACGTCCTGCACCACCACGTCGAACCCACTCTGCGCTGCCACCTGCGCAATGCCGCCGCCCATCTGTCCTGCTCCGATAACTCCGAATTTCATTTTTTCTCCTTTGAGAAGGCTTCCAGCAGCCAGCTTCCAGCTACAAAAGCTGGCGACTGGCAGCTGGAAGCTGGCTGCTTTTCACTCCACCAGCGCCACGCCCTCCAGCGTCAGCGCCTGACCCCGCTTGACCGGCGTGAAGGGCGTGTAGGTGTACTCCGAGCAGCCCTCCAACACGAAGGGGTCATCCCGGAAGACCTCTTCCAACTGTGCCTGACTCTCGGCCTGCGCCAACAGGACGCCGCCCGTGCCGTCCACCTTGCGCCCCGACACGAGGAAGAGGCCCGAGCGGTAATGCTGGTCGAGCCAGGCGCGGTGCCGGGGCGTGACGTCCGCCAGTGCCTGGGCGGGCTTGAGATAACGGCTGGTGATGATCCACAGGGTCGGCGCGTTCGTCGGCGTCATGCAGCTCAGCCTAGCCGCTTGACGCTGAGCGCGAGGCCATTGCCGCCGCCCATGCACAGGGTCGCCACGCCCGTTTCCTTGTCCTGCTGCCGCAGCGCGTACAGCAGCGTGACCAGGATGCGCGCGCCCGAAGCGCCGATGGGGTGCCCCAGCGCCACCGCGCCGCCGTTCACGTTCACCCGCTCGGGGTCCAGCCCCAGCTCGCGCTGCACGGCGAGGCTCTGGACACTGAAGGCCTCGTTCAGCTCCCAGAGGTCCACGTCGTCCACGCTCATGCCGCTGTTTTTCAGCAGTTTCTGGGTGGCGGGCACGGGCGTCATCATTACCCACTCGGGGGCGAGGCCGCCGGTGGCGTAGGAGGTGATCTCGGCCATCGGCGTGAGGCCGTGTGCCTGAGCCGCTTCCTCGGACATGATCAGCAGGCTGGACGCGCCGTCGTTCAGGCCGGGCGCGTTGCCCGCCGTGACCGTGCCGTCCGTCTTGAACGCAGGCTTGAGCCTTGCCAGCGTCTCTGGGCTGGTGTCGGCGCGCGGCCCCTCGTCGGTGTCCACGACCGTGTCGCCCTTGCGGCCCTTCACGGTGACGGGCACGATTTCTTCCTGGAAGCGCCCGCCCTGTTGCGCGGCCATCGCCTTCTGGTGGCTGCCGGTCGCGTAGGCGTCCTGGGCTTCCCGCCCGATGCCATACTTCTCGGCCACGCGCTCGCCGGTCAGACCCATGCCCTCGTCGTTGATGGAGCACCACAGGCCGTCGTGCGTGTTCGCGTCCAGCACCTGCGCGTTGCCCAGGCGGTAGCCCTTGCGCGCGCCGGGTAGGAGGTACGGCGCGTTGCTCATGCTTTCCATGCCGCCCGCCAGCACGGCGGTCTGGTCGCCCGCGCGGATGGCCTGGGCTGCCAGAATCACGGCCTTGAGGCCCGAGCCGCACACCTTGTTGATGGTCACGGCCCCCACCTCGGGCAGCAGACCGGCTTTCAGGGCCGCCTGCCGCGCCGGGTTCTGCCCGCTCCCCGCCTGCACGACCTGCCCCATGATGACGTCCTCGATGAGGTCGGCGGGAATCCCGGCCCGCTTCAGTGTTTCGCGCAGGGTGGTGGCCCCCAGTTCCACGGCAGTCACGTCCGACAGCGCCCCCAGGAACTTCCCGACCGGCGTGCGTGAGGCCGAGACAATTACGGCTTTGTTCATGGGGGCAGTGTAGCGCGGGGAGGCTAACGGGCGTTAGGTTCGCTGCCCGGTCATTCCAGCCAGAGGCGGCGCTCGAAGCCCCCGCGTTCGGCTGCCTTGCGCACCCGCAGCGCCTCCAGTTCGGCTGGCGTGAGGCCGTGGAGCGCCGCCAGCGCGTGCAGCACTTCCAGCACGTCCGCGAGTTCCTCCGGGGTGCGGTCGGTCAGGTATTCCCGCGCCTCCTCCTCCAGCTTGGCCCGGAGTGCCCCGGCGTATTCGGGGGTAGTCAGGGTTCGGTAGCGGCTCTCGGGAAACAGTTCGGGAATGCGGTCGCGGACGAGTTTGGGCATCGGTGCAAGCTACACCAAGCGTTTTGTGCGTGCGTGCTAGCCTCGCCCTATGTTTGAGGCGCTCGGAAACAAGTTGCAGGACATTCTCGACCGCGTCGGGCGGGAGAGCAAACTCACCGACGCGCAGGTCAAGACGGCCATGCGCGAGATTCGCATGGCGCTGCTCGAAGCGGACGTGAACTTCAATGTCGCCAAGGATTTCGTGGCGAAGGTCAGCGAGAAGGCCGTCGGGCAGGAGGTGACGGGGTCGCTGACCGGCGGGCAGACGGTCGTGAAACTTGTCCACGACGAACTGATCGAGACGCTGGGCGGCGAGGCGAAGCAGCCGACCCTCAAGACCGACGGAAACGTCTGGTTCATGGTGGGCCTCCAGGGCGCGGGCAAGACGACCAGCACCGGCAAGCTGGCCGCCCACTACAAGAGCAAGGGCCGCCGCGTGCTGCTGGTCGCCGCCGACACCCAGCGCCCTGCCGCGCGTGACCAGCTCGAAGTGCTGGCGAAGCAGGTGGGCGTGCCGGTCCTCAAGGTGAATGACGGCGAGACGCCCCAGGAAACGAAGCGGCGTCTGGACGAGTACCTCAAGACCGACTACCGCGACCTCGTGATCGTGGACACGGCGGGCCGCCTCCAGATCGACGAGGCGCTGATGGACCAGCTCGCGAACCTCCAGACCGAGCTGAAGCCCACCGAGACGCTGCTGGTGGTGGACGC
This sequence comes from Deinococcus carri, assembly GCF_039545055.1. Lineage (NCBI taxonomy): Bacteria > Thermotogati > Deinococcota > Deinococci > Deinococcales > Deinococcaceae > Deinococcus > Deinococcus carri. Next base: position 2,301 of record NZ_BAABRP010000026.1, on the reverse strand, counting down.
GATGACCGGCCAGGAGGCGCTGAACGTGGCGCGCGTGTTCGACGAGCGCGTGAACCTCTCGGGCCTGATCATCACCAAGATGGACGGCGACGCCCGCGGCGGCGCGGCGCTTTCGGCCCGCAGCGTGACTGGCCATCCGATTTACTTCGCGGGCACCAGCGAGAAACTGACGGGCCTCGAACCCTTCTACCCCGACCGGGTGGCGGGCCGCATCCTGGGCATGGGCGACGTGCTGGGGCTGATCGAGCGCGCGCAGCAGGCCGACCTCAAGGCGATGGAGGTCAAGAAGCCCGGCGACTTCGACCTCGAAGACCTGCTGCTTCAGCTGCGCCAGATTCGCAAGATGGGGCCGCTGGGCGACCTCCTCAAGCTGATTCCCGGCATGAGCCGCGCGCTGCCCGAGGGCTTCAACGTGGACGAGAAGCAGATTCAGCGCATCGATGCGATGATCTCCTCCATGACGGTGAAGGAACGCCGTAACCCCAAGATCATCGACGGCAAGCGCCGCAAGCGCATCGCGGCGGGCAGCGGCCACACCGTGCAGGACATCAACCGCCTCCTGAAGATGCACGAGCAGATGAAGGACATGATGAAGATGCTCCAGCGCATGAGCGGTGGCAAGGGGCTGGGTCCAGGCATGAAGCCGCCCAAAATGCCCCCCATGCCGCCTCAGATGAAACGCTGACTTCCGGGCCGCGTTGACACCTCCGGGAAGGCTCCGTATACTCACTCCCGCTGAAGCTTCGCGGCCCCAGCGGGAAATGACCGGGACGTTAGCTCAATCGGTAGAGCAGCTGACTTTTAATCAGCGGGTTGTAGGTTCAAGTCCTACACGTCCCACCAAAGAAGCCCCGTCTAGCACGGGGCTTTTTCCATTCACAGTCGGCGCACGAATGCCGAGTGCCACAACTGCGCCACAATGACCTAGCCGGTTAGAGCCGAGCAGCTCCCCATCCGACCGGAAGTGCGCGTGTGAGGCCGGTACCACGCCACATAGAGTCCCGCCTGCTGACCACGGGATAGGGGCAAGGAGAGAATCGCCTTAGACCTCCCGCGCCCCGCGTGTCGAACGCTGTCAGGCGCAAGAGACGCTCTGAAATAGCAGGAGCAAATCCCTGATACACAGGCTGCTGAAAACCGCACGAGAACCGGAGAGGCGAAGACGAGTCGTGGCGCAATACCTCAGCGTTCGTAGGGTGGGCGGCTGACGTGGGTCATGAAGAAAAGAGTGGGACGCTGACAGCCCACGTCATTTACTTTTTCCTGGGTCGGACGCTGCGTGCCAATCGAACGTCAGCAAGCTGTCCACCGTCATGTCGAAGACGTTGGCAATCCGCACAAGGGTGCTGAACCTCAGGTCTACCTTGGCCTTTTCGATCTTGTTTGGATACGCCCTATTCAGTCCTGCCAGGTGGGCAAACGTGTCCTGGCTCCATCCTCTCCCTTTACGGAGTTGCATGATGCGCTGCCCCAGCCGCCGCTGCATCTCCTGAATGTGCTGCTCATCTGGGGGAAAACTTTCCACATCCAGAGGGTCTTAAATCCGCCTCTCACGGTGTCGTTCTATCAGATGTCACCTTATAGGGTGATACACTGATGGTAACGCGACCAGGGAGGGAACCTGTTGAAGATAAGTAGCGAGCAGACGAGAGAATACCTCTACCTGGGCACCATCGAGGTCACCTGTGACCGCATCACCTTGAATCCAGAACCAGAGGAGTTGACGTTGCGGGTGCAGACGCTGACCGACTTTGTGGACGAGGTGGGCTGGATGTGCCCCAGTGCCGACGCTGGTTCCCCCCATGACCTGCCTCCAGTTGAGATGCTCGGTCTCGTTACCGATGGGATATTTGAGGATGTCTGCGACGAGAGTGAGGACGAACAGGCTCGCGCTCTTGCACGTGAGGCTCTGGCCGATGGCCCGTACACCGGTGCCCTTTATGCCATCGGCATCACGCTCGTTCCAGGCACTGTGTCCCGCTTCTGCGACGTTCGTCCTGTGGCTTTCCGCTGCGGAACCACGTGGCGTCATCCGGACGGTTCACGCTGGAATGAGGACGAAGGTGCGTCAGTAATCCAGCGTGTTCTGGACGGCATCCGCGCCGAAGACCGGTGGCTGGTGTGACGCGGAGGCAGGCCCCCTCTTCGCCGCCTTCTCTCCATTTCCGCTGATATCACCGGGCTGGTCTTGAAGACCCGTTGCGCAGTAGCTGAATGGGCAGCGGGGCGACGGCGCACGTCGCCCCGCTGCCCGGCCTCTGCCTTCAGAGGGTGGGCAGGTGGAGTCGGCGTTGCCAGCGG
>NZ_BAABRP010000025.1 GCF_039545055.1 Deinococcus carri | reverse complement strand
ACCCTGGCGCTAATGACGGTCATGCCAGAGGTGTATTTAAACCGGCTTCTTCGAACGCTCAGCAAAAACGAGGAATTCTTTCGCCAGCACGGCTATTCGCTCCACTATGCAAGGTGCAACTCCTGAGTTAAACCGGATGTATTGCCGTCCTGGGTGCGGAAGAACAGCAAGAAAGTTGAAGCTCCAGGAAAAGTAGACGGGCAAAAGTGCCACAATGGTGCCACAACTGCTCTCGGAACCTGACGGATGAGGCCAGATGTGCGGAGAGAATAACCAAGAATTTTCGTTCCTAGACGCATAACTCAGTAGAAGAAAGGATGAAGCAGAACAGGGATAGGGCAACTTTTAATCAGCGGGTTGTAGGTTCAAGTCCTACACGTCCCACCACAGAAAAACCTCGGTTCAGCCGGGGTTCTTTCGTTTTTACCTCTTCCTGCCTCGTCCTGATTCGCCGGGTTCCTCCCCTGTTCTGACCCCAAAACGTTGTTTCGCCTTGCGCCCACGCTTCGGCTTTTCGGGGGCGGCGAAGGGGAAGACTGTTTCCACCAGGCGCACCTCAGGACGCGGCCATCACCCGGTTGCGCCCGGCCCGTTTGGCCTGGTACAGCAGGGCGTCCGCGCGGCGCACAGTTTCAGCCGGTTCGCTCCCGCAGGGTGTGAGGCCGACGGAGATGGTGATGCTCAGGTCGGGCCGCCCCACCCGCTGGGCGAGTTGGGCCTGCACCCTGGCGCGCAGGCGTTCGGCCACCACCTCCGCCCCCGCCGGGGAGGTCTGTTGCAGCAGCACGCCGAACTCCTCGCCGCCCACACGGTAGACCCGGTCGGTGCCCCGGACGCCTTCCTGAAGCAGGCCCGCGAGTTCGCGCAGCACCTGATCCCCGAACGGGTGACCGTAGCTGTCGTTGATGTGCTTGAAGTGGTCGAGGTCCAGCAGCAGCAGAAAGGCGTTGCTCTCCAGGTTCAGCGTGGGTAGGTCCTCGTCGAAGCGGCGGCGGTTGTGGAGGCTGGTCAGGGCGTCGAGGTAGGCGATGTCCTGAAGCGTGCTGGTATGCCCGACGGTGCTGAAGCGCAGGCTGATCACGCCGAAGGCGACGAGGGCCGCGAGGCTCTGGAGACCGACCAGCAGCAGATAGGTGCTTCTGAACAGCTGGGAGCCGGAACCGGGAACTGCCAGCAGGCTGAGGTTCGAGCACGCGAAGACCGTGAAGGGGACCCAGACGTCCTGCCAGGTCAGCCGGTTGCGGGCAAAGCGGCGGTGCAGGGCGCTGGCCAGCAGGGCCACCAGGACAATGGACAGGACCCCCGCCGGTGCGCCCGCGCCGCCCATCCACAGCCGGTACACCATGATGGGCAGGGCTACCCCCAGCGCGGGCAGGAGGCCGCCGAACAGGCCCGCCAGCAGGACCGGCACACTCCGGAAATCCACCCGCACCCCCTCGCCCAGCGGTACCCCGTACAACACCAGGACAATTCCCGCCGACGCGCTGATCAGGTAGCGCAGCAGACGCCGCAACAGGTGGTGTCGGTCATCGCCCGTGAAGGTCAGGCTCCCCGCACTGGTAAACGTCACCAGGATGCAGAAGTTGACGAAAAAGGCCGACAGCATGCGCCCATACAGGGTACGAATCTCCGGCTGACACCGCTCTTACCGCAGGGAACTGCCCGGGCTTGTGTTCGGCTTCATACAGGTGGTCCCACAAGCAGGAGGGCCGTAGCATGCCGTCATGACCCACAGGACCGATGAACTGGCCCACCTCGTCGCGCAGGTCTTGCCCCTTCAGGTGTCCCCGCCCGGGCCGGGGCAGCAAAGTCCCGTCTGGCACGTGCCCGATGAAGACCCCCGGCGGGTGGAGGCCGTCCTCGCCCTGGCCGAGGTGGCCCGGCAGCAGCCCGAGCAGGTCCGGCAGGCCATCACGGCATACCGGCAGCAGTACGGGCAGACCTACCCCCAGCAGCCCGTCCAGCTGACCTGGACCGAGGGAACGCCCCAGCCCGCCCTGTTCCCCCTGGCCGAGATGATGCTGGAGATGCAGGACCAGGGCTGAGCCGCAGCCCAGGCGCAAGCCAACCAAACGCGAGCCAAAAAAAGAGGGAAGCCTTCAAGCTTCCCTCTGCTGTTCAGGGGAACGGATTTGCCCCGTGCCCCCTGCTCGCGCGCCCGTCTTTGATCTTCGAGGTGGACGCCACCCTCAAGTGCTGTGGATTGCACGGCTTCGTCAAGCCAGAAATAAGAGTGTACAGGGTCTTTGCGAAAAAAGCAAGCCCCGCAGGGTGGCTCAGCGCCCCTCGCGGGCCTCGGTCAGCAGGCCGGCGGTGATAGCGAGGGCCGCGGGGCCGAGGGGGCTGGTGGTCACGCCCAGCAGGAGGCCGAGTTTGTCACGCCGGGCGCTGCTGAGATAGCTCCAGCGTTCCAGGTCCTGGCGGTGGGTGCGGGCGGCCTCGTCGCGGAGGTAGCGCACCGCCCCGTCGTAGTATCCGGCCTGGAAGGCGGCGCGGGCGCGTTTTTCCTGTTCCAGCAGCCCCAGGCCGCGCGTGGCCAGCAGCACGCGCCGGGCTTCCGCCTCCCCACCGAAGCCGTAGAGGCTGTCGAGGTGGTAAATCGCCTTGGGAAAGCGCAGCCCGGCCGAGGCCCGCCAGGCGTGGGGCAGGCGAATCTCGAACTCCGGCCAGCCGTGAATATGGGTCAGCAGCGCCGGGTACAGCAGGTCCACCGCCACCGCGCGCGCCTCGGCCAGCGCCAGAAGCTGCTCCTGCGCGCCGTGGCCGGGGCCGGTGAAGTGGTGACGGGCAGCTTCCAGGCGGGCGGCGGCCTGGTTGAGCAGGTCCTCGCGGTGGGCAGCCAGGCGTTCCTCGTTCAGGTTCCAGAGGGTGCGCTGGATGCGCCCGTAGTGTCCCGTCGGGTCGTACACCACGCGGCTGGTGGCGAGCAGGGCGATCGGGGCCTCCTCGCGTGCCGTGTCCCAGTCGCGCCAGGTTTCCAGTTTCTCATAGGGGTAGCGCTGCACGGTCACGCCCGCCCGCGTCTCGGTGTGGGGCGAGAGCAGGCCGCGCTCGAAGCTCACCAGGGTCGGCTGGCTGCCCACCCAGGCTTCCTCGGTGCCGTAGCTCCCCGCCTGGGCGACGGCGCGCACCTTGCGGTCCGCCACCAGCCGGTCCTGTATTTTTTCCGGGTCCTGCAAATGTGCCTCCAGGGTTCAGGATAGCGGGAAGGGGGAGAAGATGGGGGGCGGGACGCGGGACGCGGTGCGCGGGAACGGCTCCTTTCCTGCGTCCCGCGCACCGCGCACTGCATACAAAAGAACGCCTACGCCGTCTGAAACGCCCCCTCCACCGTCCCCCGCAGCCCCAGCGCCTCCGCCACCAGCGCGTAGGACCGCCGCCGCACCGCCGCGTCAGGCAGCAGCGTGGTGAGCATCAGCTCGTCGGCCCCGGTCTGTTCCGCCAGGGCCAGCAGGCGTGTCCGGACGGCCTCCGGGTCACCCACGATGACCCGCTCGCGTGAGGCGGCCACCTGTGCCCGCTCGTGCGGCGTGTAGGGGTAGGCCTTTGCCTCGGCCACCGTGGGAAAGGGCGCGACCTCGCCGCGCGTGAGCCGCAGGAACATCAGGCCCAGGGGGGCGGCGAGGTCCTCGGCCTCCTCGGCCGTCGGCGCGCAGATGACGCTGGAGGCGACGAGGGTGCGGGGTTCCGGAAACGCCTCGGAGGGGCGGAAGGCGGCCCGGTAGGCCCGGATGGCCGCTGCCGCGTCGGTCACGCTGGGGTTGATGTGCTGGGCAAAGGCAAGTCCGGTGCCCAGGGTGGCGGCCGCCCGCGCGCCGTACCCGCTGCTGCTCAGCAGCCACAGCGGCGGAAAGAGGGTGGGCTGGCCCACCGTGTCAGCTGGGGCCGCCGTGACTCCCGCGAAGGGATGGCCCTCCGGGAACCGCCCGGTGCCGTAGGCCAGCAGCTCCGCGAGTTGCCGCTCGAAGGGTTCTTCCAGCAGGCCCGCCGCGCCGCGCAGGGCACGGGCCGTGCGGCCGTCGGTGCCCGGTGCGCGGCCCAGGCCCAGGTCCACCCGCCCCGGCGCGAGGGCCGACAGCAGCCGGTAGGCCTCGGCCACCGCGAGCGGCGCGTGGTTGGGCAGCATCACGCCGCCCGCCCCCAGCCGCAGCCGCGACGTGACCTGCGACAGAGCCGCCAGCACCACGGCGGGCACGCTGGCGGCCAGGGCGCGCATGTTGTGATGCTCCGCGACCCAGTAGCGGTGGTAGCCCAGGCGCTCGGCCTCCTGCGCCAGTGTGAGCGTGTCGCGCAGCGCGGCGGGTGCCCCCTGTCCGGTGGGCACGGGAACGAGGTCCAGCACGGACAGCGGCAGGGGAGAGGCAGGAGCAGACATGGGCGCAGTCTGCGGCGAGGACCCTCAGCGAAAGCGGCAGCCGGTCACGTTGGGGGTCTTACGAATTCCGGTTGAACAGTGATGCAAGAACTGCGAAACCCGACTGGAAGGACTCGTAGAGCTGCGCAGCAGAGCAGGAAAAGGACGGATTCCAGAATGGAGTCAGCCTTCGGCGCTTTCCCGAAGGAGAACCCAATGGCCGGAATCCGTATCAGCCCCCCGCGCCCAGGCGACCCAGCCACACGCCCACGCCGAACACCACCGCGCCGCCCACGATGACCTGAAAGATGGTCTGCCCCAGCGGGCTTCTCATGTACTTCCAGCGAATCAGGGCGATGGCAATCAGCTCGACAATCACGACCACGTAGGCCAGCGTCAGCGCGGCCCGCAGGTCGGGCAGCAGAAAGGGCAGGGTATGAAGCATCCCGCCCAGGATGGTCGCCGCCCCGGTGATCACCCCGCGCCCCAGCGGCGTGCCGCGCCCGCTCACCTTGCCGTCGTCCGAGAGGGCCTCGGCCAGCCCCATGCTGATGCCCGCGCCCAGGCTGGCCGCCAGCCCCACGAAAAAGGCGTCGATGGGCCGCCCCGTCAGCCCCGCCGTGGCGAAGATCGGCGCGAGGGTGCTGACACTACCGTCCATCAGCCCCAGCAGCGCGGGCTGAACCTTCTGGAGCACGAAGGTATGGTCGTGCGGCGCGGCGGCCGTGGGAGTGGGCTGGGGGGAGGACATTGGCCCATCCTACCCTTAATAGGAATTCTTCTCAATAAGATATTCCGATGGGAGAACTGGGGATGGAGGCGGCCAGGGACGTCGAACGGTCAAAAGGTCTGACTGTCGAACGGCTTATACGGAATGAAAATGAGTCCTGGGCATCCAGGAGGCGTGCAAGCTGCCCGGTCGCCCCCTCTCCCCAGCCCTTTCCCGCAGGGGGAGAGGGAACAGGCAAGCCGTCTTGATGTCAGCAAAGCGACTTAATCCCGTATTCCCCCCGTCTGCACAGAGTTTTGCAGCCGTTTGACGGTCATACCGTCAGACGGTTTGACCCTTCCCCTCCCCGGTCTCCAGCAGCAGCCGGGGCCGGAACTTCAGACCGTCCGCCGCCACCAGAAAGGCGGGAATGCCGCCGATGTGGCGCGGCACCCGTTCCGGGTTCACACCGTGCAGGTGGCCGTACACGATCAGGTCGGGCCGGGCCGACTCGATCACCGGGGTCAGGGCGTTGGGCGGATAGGGGGGGCTGGCGGGCGGGTAGTGCAGCATCAGGATCAGGTGGTCGCCGGGTTGCCGCAGCCGGGCGGCGGCCTGCACGCTCAGGCGCAGGCGCTCGGCCTCGCGGTTCAGCAGGCGCTCGTCGTCTTCGCTCAGCGGCTCGTGGCCGGGCGTGAGCCAGCCGCGCGTGCCGCACACCACCACGTTGCCGAAGCGCAGCGCGTCGTTCTGGAGGGCGTACATGCCGGGGGGCAGGGCGGCGCGCAGCTTGCCGGCCCCCGTCCACCAGTAGTCGTGGTTGCCGCGCAGCAGCACCTTGGTGCCCGGCAGCGCCGCCACCGGGGCCAGATCCACCAGCGCGTCGGGCAGCCGCATCGCCCAGGAGAGGTCGCCGGGCAGCAGCACCAGGTCCTCGGGGCGCACCTCCTCGCGCCAGCGCTCGAAAATCAGCTCCGGGTGCCCGGCCCAGTTCGGCCCGAAGACCGTCATCGGCTTGGGCGTCACGGTGGCGAGGTGCAGGTCGGCGATGGCGAACACGCGCATAGGGTCACTCCCGGTGGTCAGGAAAAAGGAAGGGGCCGCCATGAAAAAAGCCTCCCGCCAAGAGGGGAGGCTTCCTGCGTGGTCGGGGCGAGAGGATTCGAACCTCCGACCCCTTCGTCCCGAACGAAGTGCGCTACCAGGCTGCGCTACGCCCCGATCAACCACGGCTCCAGGCAGGTGCTGTCGCCTGCTTCCAGTGCGTGGGGTAGTCTACGCGGCCCCCTGGGGGGTGTCAAGCGTCACTCGGGGTCGGGAAAGTCCTCCCCCGGAGCCTCCCCGGTGTCCGGCAGGTCCTCCGCCCGGCCGCTCATCTCGTGGATGGCCGCCCAGATGGCCGACCCCGCGAAGCCGCGCCGGGCCAGGAAGGCGTAGGCACTGGCGCGCGGGTCGCGCTTGCGGGCCAGGCTGGGCCAGCGGCGCTCCAGCAGGGCCAGGGCGTCGGCCTGTTCCTCTCCGGGGTCGCGGGCGGCGAGTGTTTCCGCTATCAGGCCTTCCTCCACGCCCCGGCGTTTGAGGGTCTGGCGCACGCGAAAGCCCCCCACGCCCCGGCGGCTGTTCTCGGCGCGCGCCACGCCCTCGTCGTTCTGGTAGCCCAGTTCCTGCACGCGGGCCAGCACCTCCTCGGCCAGCGCCCGGTCCTCGGTGCGGCGCAGGAGGCGGGTGCGCAGCTCGGCCTCGGTCAGCGCGCGGCCCGAGAGCGCCCGGAAGGCGTAGGCGAGCAGGTCGTCGCGGGCCTTCTGGCGTTCTTCCGGGGTCCTTGCTCCTTCGGCGGTCACGTGCCCAGTATGCCGCTTGCGCGGCCCGGCCTGGCCCGCTACACTGGGCAGGTTGCCTTTTTTAGAGAAAGAGGCGGCCACGCCCCGCGAAACGCGGCCCGCGTGCGCGCTGGTGGCCCGGCGCATCGAGTTCCCCCCTCAGAAGGGGGTGGGAACCGCCCCGCAAAGGCGGGAGAAAGAGAGAATCACATGGCCCTTCGTCACAAGTCCGCCCAGAAGCGTCACCGCCAGAGCCTCAAGCGCCGCCTGATCAACCGCAGCCGCAAGAGCACCATCAAGACCTTCAGCAAGAAGGCCGTCGCTGCCGCGCAGACGGGTGCCGAGAACGCCGCCGAGGCCCAGAGCAAGGCCGAGAGCCTGATCGACAAGGCTGCCAAGGGCAGCACCCTGCACAAGAACGCCGCCGCCCGCAAGAAGAGCCGTCTGGCGAAGGCCCTGAACAAGGCCCGCGCCGCGCAGCAGGCGTAAGCGAAACAGCAATCAGAGGGAGGCCGTCTCCAGGTGGGGCGGCCTCTCTCCGTTTGTGGTGGTTACTAGCTGCCTGATGTGTTGTTTTTTGGGGGCAGGGCATCTTGTAGCGAGCTTCCCCCCGCCCCCCCAGCCCCCCTACCCCCACCGGGGGGCAGGGGGGAGCTTTTCGCTGCGCTCGGCAAGGGGGTTCCGGGCGTTGGAAGGAGGGACAGGCTTCGCCCCGGTTTCCCGCTGGTCGCTCTGCCTGGCCCGCCGGGCGGCCTCGGGCCTGGTGGCCCGAACGGCTCGTCTTCCAGGCTCGTGTGCTTGCAGGGTGGGACGTGGGCATCCGCTCCAAAGTTGAAAAGACGGGGGAGAGGGGGGCTTTGGCTTCTGGTGCTCTGGCGGAGGTGGCAGGTGCAGTTTGCTCTACTCGCGTGTTTCCGTCAGGTTCATGGTGCCGGTGTAGTGGTCGAAGTCCACCAGCAGGCGGTAGAGGCCGGGCTGACCGCTGCCGCGGAGGTTGAGGGACCAGGTGCCGCGGGGGCAGCTTTGCCCGGCAATCTGGGTGCCGTCGGGGGCGAGCAGGCGCAGGGTGGCGTGGCCGCTGCGGGCGGTGCAGGTGCCGGTGACGCCCACGCTCTTGCCGTCCTCGTAGAGCTGGAAGGTGTACCGGTTCTGGCCCTGGGCGTTCAGGAGTTGCGTGGGGGTCAGGGTGACGTAGCCCAGCCGCAGGCCGAACGTGACGTACAGCAGCAGGACCGCGGCGGCCAGGGCAAGGAGCAGGAGGCGCATCACCGTAGTGTAACGCGGGTTACGTAGGGCTGCCGCCGGATTCCTCCCACTGAGGGGAAGGGCTGAACGCCTGGGCGAGCCGCGCCACCCCTTCCCGCAGCCGTTCGGGTGGCAGGTGGGCGAAGGCGAGCAGCACGGCGGGCGGACGCGGCCCCTGGGCGAGCGGCGCGGCGGGCGTCAGGGCCACGCCGGCGTGGGCGGCCACCGCCACCACTTCCTCCTCGGACAGGCCGGGGGGCAGGGTGACGTGGACATGCAGGCCCGCGCGGGCAGGCGTGACCGGCCAGGTGGGGAGCCGGGCCGCCAGGGCCGCGAGCAGCACCTCATGCCGGTGGCGGATGCTCTGGCGGGCGCGGCGCAGGTGGCGGGCGTAGGCCCCCGAGGCCAGCACGTCGGCCAGGGCCAGGGCGTCCAGCGTGGCGGGGGCGCGGTCGGTCAGGGGGCGGGTCCCGGCCAGCACGCGAATCACCGGCTCGGGCGCGACCAGGTACCCGCTGCGCGTGACCGGCGCGAGGCTCTTGCTGAAGGTGCCCAGCAGCACCACCCGCTCGGGCGCGAGGCCCTGGAGGGCCGCCGGGGGCCGCGCCCCGTGGTGCAGGTCGGCGGCGTAATCGTCTTCCAGGACGAAGGCCCCCGTGCGGCGTGCCCAGGCCACCACCTCGCCCTGCCGCGCGGCGGGCAGCGCCACGGTGGTCGGGTACTGCGCCCCCGGCGTGAGGTACAGCAGGGTCGCCCGCGCGGGGAGGGCTGCCGGATCCAGCCCCCCGGCATCCACCGGCACCGGGCAGAGGGTGGCCCCGGTCGCGCCCAGCGCCGCCCGCGCGCCCGGATAGGTAGGGTCCTCGATGGCCGCCACCCGGCCCTCTTCCAGAAAGACGCGGGCCAGGGCGTCCAGCGAGGCCTGGGTGCCGCCCGTCAGCATCACCATGTCGGGCGTGACCCGCGCGCCCCGCTCGGCATTGAGGTAGGCGGCCAGGGCGCGGCGGGTGTCCAGCGGCCCCAGTTCGGCGTGCGGGTCGGGTGGGGGGGCGGTCGCCTGCCTGGCCCGCCGCACCAGGGCCTGTGCCCATGCCCCCGCCGGGTACAGGTCGGGCACGGGCTGGCCCACCCGGAAGTCCACCGCGTAGCCCCCGCCCGCGTCGGGCACGTGGCCTGCCAGCGCGCGGGTGGCCCAGGCACTCAGGGGGAGGGGCGGGGCGGCGGCGGGTGCGGGCGGCGCACCAGGGACGGCCACGCGGGTGCCGCTGCGGGCGCTGGCCTGCACGTACCCCTCGGCCTCCAGCTGCGCCAGGGCGTCCACCAGCGTGTTGCGTGACACGCCCAGGCGCGCGGCCAGGCTCCGGTGGCCGGGCAGGCGGGTGCCGGCGGGGAGGGTGCCCTCCAGAATTGCCCCCCGCAGCGTGCGGGCCACCCGGCTGTGCAGCGCCTCGCCCGGCAGCGCGGGCCGCAGCCCGGTCAGGGGGCTGGGCTGCCCTTCCGGGGCCAGCTCCTCAGCGGGTGAACTCACGGGCCAGCCACGCCGGGTCGCCCCCCTCGGTGGCGAGGGCCTGCCCGGCCAGGGTCAGGAAGCGGTCGCGGGCGGCCACGGCGTCGGCGGGGGTCAGGTCGTAGGCCGCCGGGTCGGCCAGCAGGTCGCGCAGGAAGGGAAACACCGGGACATCGGGGTGAACCTCGCCCTGCACGGTCACGTCGGCCCGCCACTTCAGCAGGTAGTCCAGCGCGTAGGGGCCGGGTTCCAGCACGCAGCCGCCCGGGTAGGGAATGCGGCGCGGGGCGGGAAAGGTCACGGCGGGACGGGTCACAGCCGGAGGGGCGGAGGGAGCGGCGTCGTTCATGGGCTACAGGATGCACCAGCCGCGCGTCCGCAATCCCCAAACTTCCCTCAATGCCGCCGGCGCACGGGGTGGCCGCCACGGCCCCTATCATCGTCGCATCATGGAAAGTGCGGCGTTGGTGGAGGCGTACCGGGAGGCGCTGCCGGACTACGAGCAGCTCCGCGACGCGGTGGTGGCCCACGTCACGCGGCTGCTGGAGGGGGCCGGACTGAACATCCACCACGTGACGGGGCGGGTGAAGCGGCCTGCCAGTCTCGCGGACAAGCTGCGGCGCAAGCCGGGGCGCTATGCCTGCCTGGACGACGTGACCGACCTGGTGGGGGTGCGCGTCATCACCTATTTCGAGAAGGACGTGAACGTGGTCGCCCGCCTGATGGAGGACCACCACGTCGTGGACTGGGACAACAGCATCGACAAGTCGCGGATGCACGACCCCGACCGCTTCGGGTATCTGGGCGTGCATTACGTGCTGCGTGCCGAGCCGGACCTGGTGCCGGGGCTGCCCGGCGTGCGCTACGAGGTGCAGATTCGCTCCATCCTCCAGCACGCCTGGGCCGAGATTGAACACGACCTCGGCTACAAGAATCCCCAGGCCGTGCCGCGCGAGGTGCGCCGCCGCTTCTACCGCCTCGCGGGCCTGCTGGAAATGGCCGACGAGGAGTTCATGGCCCTGCACCGCATGGCCCGCGACTACGCCGCCACCCTGCCCCAGCGCATCGCGGAGGAACCCGAGAGCGTCTTTATCGATGCCCAGAGCATGACCTACCTGCTGGGCGCGCCCCCTATCCACGACCTCGACCTGGATCTGGCGGCTGGCCTGCACGTCCCGCTGCTTTCCGGCTGGCCCGACCCGGAGAGGCCCCAGCGTCTCGCCAGCCTGTTGCACCACGTCGGCGTGCGTTCGGTGGGCCTGCTCCAGAAGGAACTGGCCCGCCACCAGGCGGAGGTGCAGCAGTTCGGCGTGGCCCTGCTGCCCCGGCTGCGTGCCCTGTGGTCGCCCGCCGGGGGCCTGCGCCCCGGCAGCAGCGTGGTGCAGTACGCCCTGCTGCGGGCCTGCGCCAACCCCAACTTCGACCCACGCGAGGTCATCAGCCTGCTGGACCTCAGCGACCCCGGCGCGTCGGGGCGCATGGTCCAGACCGTGCGGGAGGTGTACGACCGCACGCTGGGGCCGTCCGCCGGGGAGGGCCAGGCCAGCGGGAACCCTCTGCCCGGTTAGCCGCGCCGGGCGGCGCTCAGGCCTGGGCGTTCAGGCCGGGTGCAGCCCCGCGAACTCCAGCCCCGCCGTCTCCGGCCAGCCGTGCGCGATGTTGAGGCACTGGAGGGCGTGGCCCGCCGTGCCCTTGCCCAGATTGTCGATGGCGCTCATCAGGACCACGCGGCCCGTGTCCATGTCCATCTCGAAGCCCAGGTCGCAGTAGTTGGTGCCGTCGAGCAGCATGGGGTCGGGGTAGCGGTGGATGCCCCGCGCGACCTTCACGATGCGGATGAAGGGTTCCGCGCCGTACACCTCGCGGTAGGCCCCCCACACGTCGCGGTCGCTGTAGCCGTCGGGAATCCAGGCCTGGACCGTGGTGAGGATGCCCCGCACGCGCGGCGTGCTGATGGCGGTGAGGTGCAACGGGAAGCGGCCCGGCAGTTCCTGCTGTGCCTCGGCCGTGTGCCGGTGGCCGACCGGCTTGTAGACGCGCAGGCTGCCCGCCCGCTCGGGGTGGTGGCTGGCCTCGGTGGGACTCGCGCCCGCCGCGCTGCTCCCCACCAGCCCGGTGGCGATGATGTCTTTCGGCAGCAGCACGCCCAGCTTCAGCAGCGGGTACAGCGGCAGAATCACGCTGGTGGCAAAGCACCCCGCGCAGGCGATGCGGGTCGCGCCGCGCAGTTCCTCACGGTGCAGTTCGGGATTGCCGTATACCCACTCTCCCAGCCGGTCGGGCGCGGGGTGGTCCTCGCCGTAGTACTGCCGGTAAAGCTCCGCGTCCTTCAGGCGGAAGTCGGCGGACAGGTCCACGATGACCCGCGCCTTGCCCTCGAACTCGGCCAGGCGCTTCGCTGCGCTCCCGTGCGGCAGGGCCAGCACCAGGATGTCGGCTTCCTCCAGCTCGGCCGCCTTGCGGAACTTGAGATTGGTGCGCCCGCGCAGGTTAGGGTGGATGAGGGCCACCGGCTGCCCGGCGCTGCGCTCGCTGGTCACCTGCGTGACGTTCAGGTGGGGGTGTCCCAGCGCCAGCCGCAGGAACTCGCCCCCCGCGTAGCCGGAGCCGCCGACGATGGCGACAGAAAGTTGCTCAGTCCCAGTCATGCCGCCCAGTACATCACAAATTGCAGGCTGAGGGACAAGTAAGTTTACAAGTGGAAGGAATACAACGTTACTGCTTCCCGTACACCCGCCGAACCACCTCCACGAGGTCCCCATTGACCGGTTCGCCTGTCCCGGCCCGGCCCAGCACCTCGCCCGGTGTCAGCCACTCGCCACCGCTGAAGTCCTCGGGGTTGAGGTCGGGTGTCCCCTCGAAGGGAACCTCATACACGCGGGTGAAACAGCGCAGGTCGGTGGTCAGCGGGTCGAGGTTGGCCGTGACCTGCCAGCCCAGCGCCTCCACGTTCAGATTCAATTCCTCGCGGGCCTCCCGCGCGAAGGCCTCGTTGAACGTCTCGCCGGCCAGGACCAGACCACCCACGCTGAAATCCAGCGCCCCCGGCCAGCGGGTCTTGTGCGCGGCCCGGCGCGGAATGAACAGCCGGCCCGCCCCGTCACGCAGAAAGGCCGTCACGCCCCGCTTGTGTCGCACCCCCTCCGCCTCCGAGCGCCACAGCACCCCAATCACGTCGCCCGCGTCGTTCAGCAGGTCGAGGAGTTCGTCGGTGTCCGGGTCCACGGCGCGCTCCAGCAGGACGCTGTGGTACGTGACGTGCAGGTCGGGCCGTGCCGCCCGCAGCGCCCGCCAGAGCGTGTGGCCCTCGCGCTCGAAGCTGTCCCACTCGCTTTCCGCGTCCCGCAGGAAGGCGGCCCGCATGGGCAGCGGCGAGGCCGGGTCCGCGCGGTTCAGCGTCGAGTCGAGGGCGTCGGCCCAGGCCAGCAGCCGCGCGGTCAACTCCGGCGGGAGCAGCAGCGTCAGCGGGTCCACGTTCTCGCCGCGCGACCACAGCGGAAAGCAGCCGGAGTCCGCCATCAGGCGCAGCGGGCGCGTTATTTGCCGCCCCCGATCAGGGTCAGGCCGATCAGGGTGGGGTTCGCGCCCTTGCCCTCGCTGACCAGGGTCACGCTCTGAATCGCCACGCCCGGTTTGGGGTTCTTCCACTCCAGCACGGGCACGTTCACGTCCAGCCCGTCGCGCGTCTTGCCGACCCAGCCGGGCGCGGCGATCATGCTGCTGGGCAGGGTGTCGGTCCAGGCGCGGATGTGCCGCCCGTATTCGAGGGGCTGGTTCAGCACCGTGCCGTCGGCGTAGCGGATTTCGTAGCGCCCGACCACCTCGCGGTTGGTGGGGGCGGGCCAGCCGGTCGTGTGCAGGAAGGCCAGAGCGTCCGCCTTGCGCCCCAGCTCGACCGTCACGCGCTCAGGCAGTTCTTTCGCTGCCGCCCGGTTGCCGCGCAGCATCACCGCGCCGCGCACGTCGAAGCGGTAGTCCCCGACCCGCACGTTGCCGCTGCCCAGGTTCCGCAGGTCGGTGTCCGGCCCCTTCCCGATCCAGCCCTTCTCATCGTTGTCGGTGAGGGTGCGCGTGACCAGCGGCGCGAGGTTGACGAGGCTGCCCGCCGCCTGCGCGTAGGCGTTCGGCGCGTAGAGGTCGCGGTAGAGGGCGTCCGCGTTCGCCACGGGCCGGCCCGCCGGATTCCAGAAGCTCGCCCCGGCCCGCACCAGCGCCACGCCCTGCTCGGCCATGCCGTCCCAGATGCTCGGGTTGCCGAAGTACCCCGACCAGCGCGTCTGAATCATGCCCAGTGCCCCGGCCTGCGCGGCGGCCCTCGCCAGGCCTTCCGCGTTGCCCGGCTCGGCCCAGGAGGCCCCCAGCACCGGAAACCCCAGCGCCTTGATACGGCCCAGCGTGCCCGTGTTCGTGTCCGCCGTGTAGTTCCAGTACGCGACCTGAATATCCTTCGGCAGTTTGGCGGGCAGGGTCCCGATCACGCTGTCGGAAAAGGCCGCGTCGTGCCAGATCATCGTGCCCACGTTCTGCGTCTTGAGGAAGTCGTGCAACTTCACGGTGTCGTCCACGAAGAGTTTCTCGAAGCCCGCCGCCTTGCCGTTTGCGCGGGCGGGGAAGCGGTCGCGGTTGCGGACCTCGTCGTGGCCGATGTGAATGACCTTCGGCTGGAAGACCTCGACGGCCTCGCGCAACACCGGGAAGACGACCCGCTCGTAGGTCTGCGGATTGAGCGTGTCGTAGGCGAAGGGATTCTGCGAGTCGGGGTCCTGCACCAGATCGAGGTTCTTGCCTCCCTGGAACATCCAGCCCGTGTGCCCCAGCGTCTCGATCAGCGGGATGACTTCCAGCCCATGCTCTCGCGCGAGCCGCGCCACCCGTGCCGCCTCCGCCTTTGTCGCGCCGCCAGGGTGTGCCCAGCCGCCCGCCCGCGCCACGTCCCACTGCACGTAGTCGCTCATGAGCAGGACCGCGTTGTACTTGAGCTGGGCCAGCAGCGGAATCAGGCGGTCGTTGACGGGCTGGCTGGTCGAATCGAGGTACAGCATCGCCACCCGCTGCCCCAGCGCGGGGGCGTCCTGAATGCGGGCAAAGCGCAGGCCCTGGGGCGTGAGCAGTTGCCGCAGCGTCTGTGCGCCGTGGTACGCGCCCAGGGCGTCGGCCCCTACCACATACGCGCCCGTCCTGTCCACCCACAGCGCGTAGCCCTCGGGCGTTTCGGTATACAGGCCCGCCGCCCGCGCTTTTGCCGCCAGCGCCGCATCCGCCCGCGTGCCGAGGGTAATGGGCGTCCGGCCACCGTCGGGGAGGCTGGCCCCCAGCCGCGTCTGCCAAGACTCGCGCAGGTCACGGATGGCCCAGCCCAGCTCGGGGGCGTTGCCGACCACCTTCACGCCCAGGCCCGCCAGCGGCAGCGTTCCAGCAGGAAACTCCGCTTTCTGCGGCTGTGGCACGAGGTCGGCGCGGGGGGCGGTCAGCCGCGCGTCGGGGACGGGCGTGACGGTGAGGGGCGCGGCGAGGGCGGGGGAGAGGAGCAGGGCAGACAGGGCAAGCAGGTAGGGGCGCATTCAGTCTCCTTGAGGTTGAGAGGAGGAGCGGTGGGGGAGGCCCGCGCGAACGGGAAACAGGGTGAGGGCTTCGGTGAGTGCAGCGGCCGCCTGCTGAAGGTCGGCAGCATCAGCGGGAAAGTCGAGCCAGGCTTCGGCCGGGTCGTTGTCCAGCTTCATGGCGTCCAGCTCCTTGACGAAGGGCGGGAGGAACTCGGCGGCGAGATAAACGCGCAGGGTGAGGGCCTCTCCACCCAGTGAACCCGACAGGGCTTCCAGACTCAGATTTGGTTCGGTGAAAAAGATGCGGCTGGTCAGCCTTCCCGAACGCCAGGTTCTGAACACCTCCGCCTGGGCCGCGACCTGATGCAGCCACTCGGTCAGCCACTGAACCTCAAAGGTGAGCAGGGCCGGGTCAACCTTTTCCCAGCGCTCCCCGCCGTGCACCAGCACGAGGCGGATCTTCAGCCAGTCGGAAGCCTCGTTCTCAGACTTGGGGAACTGGTAGCCCACAAGGTCCAGTTCAAACGTCAGCTTCCAGCCCTTCAGACGCATCCTGTCACCTGGCCTCGCCAAAAGCAGCAGGAAGGGGATGCCCGGTTCGCGCCCGGACACCCCCTCCGCTGGCCTGCTTCAGAGGCTCGCGTTCCACGCCTTCACGATGTCGTCCAGCGCCTGCTTGGCGCTCTTCTGCCCGGCCATCGCCGACTCGATGTTGTCCTTGAAGACCTTGTTCAGCTTGGAGGCGTCGGGGTAGACCAGCGTGAGGTCGCGGGCCTTTTTCAGCTCGGTCGAGCTGACCAGCTTGCCCTGGTCGATGGCGTTTTGCCCGCCCTGCTTGAAGAACTTGTCGGTGCTGGCCTTGACCGTGCTGGGGAAGGTGGTCTTGGTGACGCGCGAGAACTGAAGCTGATTCACGTCGTTCGTCAGGAACAGCGCGAGCTTCTGCGCCAGCGCCTTGTCCTTGACGCCCTTGGGCACCGTGAAGCCCATCAGCGGCGTGTGAATCACGTTCCCCGCGAGGTTGATGGGGTAGGGCGCGACCTTCGTCACGTCGTAGATGGCCTTGTTATCGTTCGCCACGCGCAGGATGAACTGCGGCCCGGTGATCAGCATCCCCAGTTTGCCCGCCGAGTACAGCTCAGTGGCGGCGGTAAAGCCCCGGCGCATGGTGTCTTCCGGGATGTAGCCCTTCTTGTAGAGGTCCACGTAGCCTTGCAGCAGCTTGACGTGTTCGGGGCTGTTGAACACCGCCTTGCCGCCCTTCTTGTCGAAGATGGGCAGGCCCGCTTCCTGAAACAGCACCAGCATGTTCAGGTTGTTGATGTTGGGCATGAAGCCGTACAGCCCGGTCTTGTCCTTGATCTGCCGGGCGGCGGCGATCATGGTCTGGAGGGTGCGTGGCGGGTTGTTAGGGTCCAGGCCCGCCTTGCGGAAGATCTCGGTGTTGTAGGCCACGACCTTGGGTGCCCAGTACCACGGCAGGCCCATCACCTTGCCGTCGAAGGTGAAGGTATTCAGCGGCGAGGCGAAATACACCTTCTTCTGCGTGTCGGTCAGCGTCAGGGGTTCCAGCGCGCCCTGATCCACCATCTTCACGACCATGTCGGAGGCGAGGTTGACGGCGGCGGGCGGGCGGCCCGAGGCGATGGCGGCCAGCAGCTTCTGCTCGATGGCGGAGGCGGGCACGTCCACCCACTTCAGGTCCACGTTCGGATTTTCCTTCTCGAACTGCGCCACCAGTCGGTTCATCTCCTCGTTGAACAGGGGCGCGAGGGCAATCGTCCAGAACTCCAGCTGCGTCTTCTGGGCGCTGGCGCTGCCCAGGGTCAGCAGGGCGGCGGCAATCAGGAACTTCTTCATGGGAACTCCTTGAGGCGGGGTTGAGGATGTGGTCTGAACTGTAGCGTGACGAAGCTGAAGCCGTCTGAGAGGTGGGCGGCTCCGTCTCATGCAGGGGACCAGCCTGCTTATACGGATTCCGTCCAATTCCTGAACAGTCGGGAGGGCACCGTCTGTTCATCCATCTCCCGAAATCCGCCCTTGTTCCTTCTCCCTCTGGTCGGATTTCCGGGTGTTTTCAACACCCTTCAATCGGAAGCAGTATTACAGCCCGAAGCGGGCGTAGATGTCGTCCACGTGCCGCAGGTACCACTGGAGGTCGAAGGCGGCGTCCAGTTCCGCCTCGCTCAGCGGGTTGTCCGCGTCGGCTTTCAGCAGGTCGCGCAGGCCCTCGCCGGTCTCCCAGCTTCGCAGGGCATTGCGCTGCACCAGGTCGTAGGCGGCCTCGCGACTCAGGCCCTTCTCGTCGATCAGGGCGTGCAGCACGCGCTGGCTGAAGACCAGGCCGCCCAGGTCGTTGAGGTTGCGCAGCATCCGCTCGGGGAACACCACCAGGTCACGCAGCACACCCGTCAGGCGGCGGGTAGCGTAACTCGCGGCCGAGGTGGCGTCAGGCAGAATCACCCGCTCGGCGCTGGAGTGGCTGATATCGCGCTCGTGCCACAGGGCTACGTTTTCCAGCCCCGTGACCAGAAAGCCGCGCAGCAGCCGCGCGAAGCCCGTCACGTTCTCGGTCAGGATGGGGTTTTTCTTGTGTGGCATCGAGGAGCTGCCGGTCTGCCCCTTTCCGAACGGCTCCATCGCCTCGCGCACCTCGCTGCGCTGGAGGTGGCGAATCTCGACCGCAATTTTTTCCAGCGTGGTGCCCAGAATCGCCAGCGCGGCCAGCACCTCGGCGTGGCGGTCGCGGGCCAGCGTCTGGTTGGTGACGGGCGCGGCCTGCCAGCCCCAGGCGGCGGCGACCTCCTCCTCGATGCGGGGCGAGACGTGCGCGTAGGTGCCCACCGACCCCGACAGCATCACCACGCGGATGCGCCCCCGGGCGGCGGCCAGGCGTTCCAGGTCGCGGTCCAGCGTCGCCATCCAGTTCAGGAACTTCAGGCCAAAGGTCATCGGCTCGGCGTGGATGCCGTGCGTGCGGCCCACGGTGGGCGTGTGCTTGTGCGCGGCGGCCTGCGTGCGGCACACCTCGCGCAGCGCCCGCACGTCCGCCTCGATGAGGCCCAGCGCCTCGTCCAGCAGCAGGTTCTGGGCGGTGTCCACCACGTCCGTGCTCGTCAGCCCGTGGTGAATGAAGCGGGCCTCCTCGCCGTAGCGCTCGGTCAGCGCGCGGGTAAAGGCCACGATGTCGTGGCGGGTGACGGCTTCAATCTCGGCCACCTTCTGCGCGAAGGCCTCGTCGAGCGGGTCGGCCTTCGCCCGCTCGGTCAGCACGTTGAAGGCCGACCGGGGCACCTCGCCGTGGCGGGCCTGCGCCTCCATCGCGGCGAGTTCCACCCGCAGCCAGGCGCGGTACTTGCTGGCCTCGCTCCACAGCACCTTCATCTCGGGGGTCAGGTAACGGTCAATCACGGCGGGCAGCTTAGAGCATTTGTCCAGCGGGTTGCCGGGAGGGAGCGGCCAGCTTCCGGCAGCCCGCAAAAGCGCCTGTACGTATAAGTTTTTCTGCTGCCGGGTGTCCTATCCTGTGGCCCATGTTGGGAGACGTATGGCAGGCCATCGACGAGGGCCGGTTCGCGGATGCGCGGGCGCTGCTGGAGGCCGACCCCGCCCTGCTCGCCTCGGACCCCGGCCAGATGGCGCTGGGGTACGCCCTGGCGCACGAGGGGCAGTTCGACGAGGCGCGGGAGGTCTACGGGAGGCTCCGCGCGGCCCACGCGGGCCAGCCCTGGGAACACGTCCCGCTGCACCAGCTCGGCATGGTCGAGCGCCGGGCCGGGGACCCCGCCGCCGCGCTGCGCCTGTTCGGGGAGGAGCTGGCCCTGATTGAGCGGCTCCCCGAGGACGAGCGCGCCTTCAAGCGGGCCGTGAACGGCTACGAGCTGGGTGTAAACCGGCTCGCGCTGGGTCAGGTCGCGGAAGCCCGCGCCACGCTGGCCGCTGCCCTGGCCGACGCCCAACAGGCCGACGATCCGATGACGCTGGGCTGCGTCCACCGGGCGCTGGGCAATATGGCTGTGCAGACGGGGGACCTGGCTGGGGCGCAGGCCGAGTACGAACAGGCCGCCACCTTTTTCGAGGAAGCAGGCGACGAGCGGGCGGCGGCAGAGGTGCGGGGCAGGCGGGAAGGCCTCTAATACCAACTTGCTCTGATTCCAGAACATCCGGACGAAACACCGGATGTTCTTCCATCGCCGCAAGCCGGTAATTTCTTCTTCTCGCTCCGCTCGGGTTCGTCTACGACTCACCTGAAGTTGGTATAACCCCGGCTCCGCACGCCCACCCACAGCACCCGCGCGCCGGGCATCTTCAGCGCGTCCTGCGGCAGGTACAGGTTCCACAGGCCGTTGAAAGGCACCACGTCCGGCAGGCCCAGCGCACGTTGCAGGGCGTTCTGATAGGTGGAGCAGTCCAGCCCGCCGTCCACGTCCAGCAGGCCCGCCACCCGGTAGGGCGTGCCCTGAAGCCGCGCCGCCTCGGCGCGCAGGGCGGGGAGCTGGTCCTCGCGCACGCCCACGTCCAGCACGATGACCACGTCGCGCGATTCGAGGCGCGAGAGGGGAATGGTCTGGACGCCACCTCGCAGCAGGCTGCCCCCCGTGGGGCCGGGCGCTTCGGTCAGTCGGTCGGGCGTGAGCTTGCGCGAGACGTGGGTGCAGAGGCCCCAGGGCCGCGCGAGCTGCCAGCGCGCCCCACACGCCACAATCAGGCTGCCGACCGGGGCGCGTTCCACCGCCTCCTTGACGCTGACCAGATGTCCGGCTGGCACGACCTGTTCGGTCAGCAGCCGCGCCGCCACCGGCTCATCGTCCGCCGGTCCCTCCCGGAACTGCACCTGCCGGACGCCACCCGGTACGCAGGAGCAGAGGGTCACGGCCAGCAGAAGGGGCGCGAGGGCAGACCGGAACACGTCTCTATTGTGGCCGCTCCACTACACTCGGCCCCATGACGGGTCTTCAGCAGGCACTCACGGTGGGGGTGGAAGCGGCGCGGCAGGCGGGGGCCATACACCTCGCCCACCTGGGCCGCGCGCATCAGATACGCAGCAAATCCACCTTCAGCGACCTCGTGACGGAGGTGGACGCGCTGGCCGAGGCCGCCATCCGCCGCGTGATTGCCGAGGCCTTCCCGGAGCACGCCGTGCTGGGCGAGGAGGAGGGGCTGGGTGGGGCCGCCGACGCCCGGTTCCGCTGGATCGTGGACCCGCTCGACGGCACCGTGAACTACGCCCACGGCTTTCCAGTCTTCTGCGCCTCGGTCGCGCTGGAGGTGGACGGTGAGCGCGTGGTGGGCGTGGTCTTTGACCCCAACCGCCAGGAACTGTTCACGGCCACGCGCGGCGGCGGAGCCTTCCTGAATGGGGAGGCCATCCGCGTGAGCAACACGCCGACCCTCACCACGCCCGCCCTGGTGTCCACCGGCTTTCCCTACGACGCCAGCGGCGGGCGCAATCTGCGGCTGGTCGAGCGTCTGCTGCGGCTGGGCGTGCCTGTCCGCCGCCCCGGTGCGGCCGCGCTCGACCTGTGCAACGTGGCCTGCGGGCGAATGGACGGCTACTGGGAACTCGGCCTCAAGCCCTGGGACAGCGCCGCCGGAAGCCTGATCGTGCAGGAGGCGGGCGGCACCGTCACCGATGCCCACGGCCAGCCCGACCCTTACGGCGAGATGATCGTGGCCGCCAACGGCCACCTTCACGCCGAACTGCTGGCCCTGCTGCGTGGAGAGGATTGAATGCTGCCCGGCCTGCTGGTCACGCTGCTGGTCCTGCTGAACCTCGGCGGGCTGGCCTCCATCCTCTTTCAGTTCGGGCGTGGGGAGTGGCTGCCGGGCCTCGGGTCGCTGGTGCTGGCAGCGCTGCTCGACGCGGTCGGCTTCTGGCTGCTGCGCGAGCTGCGGGAGAACGGCTAGGAGTCAAAGCGAGCCGAGAACTCCTGCAAGGTCGCCAGGGTCAGGGGGCGGCCAGCGCAGCTCACCTCTGCGAGAAGACGTTCCTCCACATTGAAACCGAGTTTCAGCAGGTGCAGGAGCGCCCTGAACGCCACCTGCCGCACGTCCTCGTCCGGATCGTCCGTCATGGCGCAGATGAGGCTCGCGTCCCAGGCGCAGGATTGCACGCCGAGGACGGACGCGGCCGCGAGGCGCACCGCTCCATCCCCGCCGGGGTCGAGCAGCAACATGACACGGACCTGGTTAAGGAGTGCGGGGTCGTCCGACAGGTCGTAATGGAAGCCGATGAGTTCCAGCGCCTCCTGCCGCACGAACCACTCGGGGTGCTGGAGGGCAGATCGCAGCAGGGGTTGCAAGGCCGCATCCTGCTGCTCGGCCAGGTGATGGACATCCGACCAGAGGTTTGACCACGCCTGGACCCACCGGAGATCGCCGTGTTCTGCTGCCTTTAGCAGGACTTTGAAGCGGGCAAGTGTTTGTTCACGGTCTGCGGGCACCTTATTCTCATTCTCCCCGTTAGTCCCTTGCCCCCTCCAGCGCCTCCAGCAACGCCTGCGGGTCGTCCAGCACAGGTGCGTGTTGCTCCAGCCCCGTGTCGCCGCCGCAGCGCAACAGGATGCAAGGGACCCCGGCCTTCGCGGCGGCCTCCGCGTCGTAGGGGGTGTCGCCCACCATCAGGGCGGCGTCGGCGGGCAGGCCCAGCTTTTCCAGCCCTGCGTGAATCAGGTCGGGGGCGGGTTTGCTGCTCTGGACCTCGCTGCTGCTGACGCGGTCGAGGTTCAGGTCGTCCAGATGCGCCCGCTTCAGCAGGGCGTCCACGACCTCCGCCTCGCCGCTGGTCGCCAGGACCACCCGCAGGCCGCGCGCCCGCAGGCCCTCCACCAGTGCCCGCGCGCCGCGCGTGGGCTGGAGCTGCGGAATCATCGGCTCGAAGTGCTTCAGCCAGCCGTCCGTGAGCCGCTGGCCCACCTCGCTCTCGCTGTCCTCGTCGGTCAGGCGGGGAATCATCTGGTCGCCGCCCATGCCGATCAGGGGACGCACCTCCCCGAAGGTCTTCTCGAAGCCCTCGTCGTGCAGGGCTGCCACCCAGGCGCGGGCGTGGGCGTCGTTGGAGTCGATCAGGGTGCCGTCCACGTCGAGCAGCACGCCGCGCAGGCGTTCGGGATTGAGGGCTGTCTCCAGCGTTCCGGTCATCCGCCCAGGGTAGCGGGCAGGGGTTGCCGGGCCGTTCCTCCCCGCCTTGAGCCGCTCTTCACTCGCCTGCTTTTCCGCCCCCCGGAGGCCGCACACTGCGGACATGACGCGCAAGAGCAAGGCCAGCCCACCCGCGCCGGAAGTTCCCCCGTCTCCGGGGCCGGATGGCGTGGTGATCGTGACAGGTGCGGCGCGGGGTATCGGTCGCGCGGTCGCGGAACTCTACGCCGAACGGGGGCACCCGGTCCTGAGCGCTGACCTGACGTTGCCGCCGCCCCTGCGCGGGCAGGCGCGAGTGAAGGCCGACGTGAGCACCGCCGCGGGCCGCGAACGTATCCTGCGCGCGGCGCGTGAGCTGGGCACGGTGGGCGTCCTGGTCAACAATGCCGCGTACCAGGGTGCCCACGGCGGCGTGCTGGAGGTCAGCGAACGCGGCTGGAGCCGCACCCTGGCCGTCAACCTCACCGCGCCGCTGCTCCTCACCCGCGCCCTGGTCGAGCTGATGCCGCCCGGCAGTGCCGTCGTGAACATCGCCAGCGTGCAGGGCCTCTTTGCCGAGCAGGGCAACGCCGCCTACAACGCCAGCAAGGGCGGCCTGGTCAACCTCACCCGCGCCGCCGCCCTCGACCTCGCGCCGCGCGGCATCCGCGTGAACGCCGTCGCCCCCGGCGCGATTGCCACCGAGGCCGTCCTCGCCGCCATCCGCCAGAGCCAGGACCCCGAACAGACCCGCCGCGACTACGAGGACCTCCACGCCCTGCGCCGCCTGGGCGAACCCCGCGAGGTGGCCCAGGCCGTGTACTTCCTGGGCAGCCGCGAGGCCAGCTTCCTGACCGGCGCAATCGTGCCCGTGGACGGCGGCATGACGGCCAGCTTCATGATGGCGGGGCGGCCGGTGTAGGAAGCTCTCAGCGCTCAGGGGTTAGCGGTCAGCAAAAAGGACCCCCAACGCTGGCGGTCCCTGTTCTTGCTGAGAACTGACGGCTGAAAGCTCCCCTAGACCTGCCTCTCCCGCCCCCAGGCCAGCAGCCCGATGACCAGCGTAAAGGCGATCAGCGACAGCACGGGAATGGTCAGGATGCTGTTCAGGCCGGCCAGCCCACCCCCCCACACCGGCCAGTGAACGTCGCAGGGCACGGCGTTGCGGGCGCTGCATACGCGCAGGACGGGAATCACGCCCCAGTCCTCCAGATTCTGGATCAGGGCGATAACCCAGCCGCAGGCGGCCAGCGCCAGCGCGTAGGGCCGGATACCCAGGTCGGCGCGCAGGGCCGCGATCCCCAGCAGCAGCGCCAGCGGGTACATGGCGATGCGCTGGAACCAGCACAGCACGCAGGGCACGAACTGCCGTCCCTCGCTGAACCACAGGCTGCCCAGGGTGGCGATCAGGGCCACCACCCAGGCGAGGTAGAGGCGGTTGTCGCGGGTCAGCACCGGCTTACTTCAGGGCCGCGTCGATGGCGGCACTGACCGAGGTGGCGTCGTAGCTGTCCACCAGCTTGCCGTTCACGTAGATCGAGGGCGTGCCGCCCACGTCCGCGTCCTGGGCCTGTTTCTCGTCGGCGTCCACGGCGGCAACCGTCTCGTCGTTGTCGAGGCAGGTGGCGAATTTGGCCTGATCGAGGCCCTCGACGCTTCCCGCCAGGTCCTTGAGGCGGTTCTTGGTGGCCCAGACCTCGCTCTCGGACCCCTGGGCGCGGAAGAGGATCTGCTTCATGCGGTCGTAGGCCTCGCTGCCCCCCTGCACGAAAGCGCACTCGACGGCCTGCGCGGCCAGCTTGCTGTCGTCCACGGGCAGGCGGGCGGATTCCGCCAGGAAGGGGAAGTTCATGGACACCAGCTTCGCCTTGCCGGTGTCGATGTACTTGGAGCGGATTTCAGGCAGGAACTCTTCCTCGAAGCGGCGGCAGTTCGGGCACTTGAAGTCCTCGAACACGACCAGCGTGACCGGGGCGTTTTCCTGCCCCAGCACCGGCTGCCCGGCCAGGTTGAAGTTCGTGGCATTGCCCTGCGTGGCGGGCCTGCTGCGGACGGCAAAGAGGGCGAGGGCGATCAGCACGACGGCGATCAGCGTGCCGATCACCAGCACCGTGCGGTTCTGGTTGCTTCCCTGAAGTCTGGTCACGCCCCCAAGTGTAACGCCCGCCCCCGGAGATGGGAGCGGGCGGATAACCCGGGCGCAGGCGGCCGTCAGCCGTGGCGGCCGGGTTCCTGCGGTCCGTTTCCGGAAACGGGGCCACCCTGCCTGGCCTCCGGGACGGCGGTCGCGGTGATGACCTCGGCGGGGACCTCTTCGACTGAGGCTTCTTCGACTGGGACTTCTTCAGCCAGGGCTGCTGCGGCCGGGGCAGGCTCAGCGGCCGCCAGTGCCGCCCGGCGGACCCGGCGGCGGGCCTGGTAGCGCCAGGTCACCCCGACGAGCTGCCGCACGAAGCTGAAGGCCAGCCCCGCCAGCATCGCCGTGAGCGCGATCTTCTGAAAGGTCGCGTTGCCCGGCAGCGTCAGCGTGGGGTCGAGCTTGGTGCCGTAGCGTCCCAGGGCCAGCAGCGGCAGTGCGAAGATCACGGCGGCGAAGGGCAGCACGAACGCGCCCCCCGAATGCTTGACCAGCAGCAGCGCCAGCAGCGCCCCGCCCACCAGCGGCGCAATCACCAGCCACGGCGCGGGAAGCGCCCCCGGCGCGAGAAACGGCAGCCCGCCCAGCAGCACGCCGATATACCCGAACCACCCGCCGAACTCGTCGGCCAGGATGGTCAGCAGCACCCAGGCCAGCAGGCGCACCGGCCACTCGCCGGGCGTCCACAGGAAGTACGCCAGCAGCCCCACCAGCACCCAGCCCCCCAGCAGCCGCAGCAGGGTCCACCACGGGGAGGTGCGGCGGGCCGGCACGGGCACGGGCGCGAGGGTGCCCGTCACGCCCCGACCGCCTTCTTCGCGCGGGTTTTCCTGGCGGGGGCGGCCAGGGTCAGCTCGGGTTCTTCGGCCCCGCTCCCGGCAGGCACGATGCCCGGCACGCGGCGCAGGTACTCGCCGGTATAGCTGGTGGGGTGGGCGGCCAGTTCCTCGGGGGTGCCGGTCGCCACGATGGTGCCGCCGCGCACCCCGCCTTCCGGCCCCAGGTCAATGATGTGGTCGGCGCACTTCATCACATCGAGATTATGCTCGATGACCACCAGCGTGTTTCCGCCCTCCACCAGCCGCGCGAGCACCTCCAGCAGCTTGCGCACGTCCTCGAAGTGCAGCCCGGTCGTCGGCTCGTCGAGGATGTAGATGGTCTTGCCGGTGGCGCGCTTGGACAGCTCGGAGGCCAGCTTGATGCGCTGCGCCTCGCCGCCCGAGAGGGTCGTGGAGGGCTGCCCGATCTTCATGTAGCCCAGGCCCACGTCGCACAGCAGGCTCATCTTGCGCTCGATGCCGGGAATGTTCTCGAAGAAGGTGCGGGCGTCCTCCACGGTCATGTCCAGCACCTCGCTGATGTTCTTGCCGTTGTACTTCACTTCCAGCGTCTCGCGGTTGTACCTGGCCCCCTTGCAGACCTCGCACGGCACGTAGATGTCGGGCAGGAAGTTCATCTCGATCTTCATCACACCGTCGCCCTTGCAGTGCTCGCAGCGCCCGCCCTTCACGTTGAAGGAAAAGCGCCCGGCCTGGTAGCCGCGCCGCCGCGCTTCCGGCGTGCGGGTGAACAGGTCGCGCACCTCGGTAAAGACGCCCGTGTACGTCGCCGGGTTGGAGCGTGGCGTGCGCCCGATGGGCGACTGGTCGATCTCGATCACCTTGTCGAGGTACTCCATCCCCTCGATGCGGTCGTATCTGCCGGGATTGGTCTTCGCGCCGTTCAGCTCGCGCGCCAGCGTGGCGTGCAGGATGTCGTGAATCAGCGTCGACTTGCCCGACCCGCTCGGCCCGGTCACCACGGTCATGGTGCCCAGCGGCAGTTCTATATCGACATCCCTGAGGTTGTGTTCGCGCGCCCCGAAGACCTTGAGCTTCTTCCCGTTGCCGCGCCGCCGCAGCTCAGGGACCTCGATCTTGAGGTCGCCGCGCAGGTACTTGCCGGTCAGGCTCTGGGGGTTGTCGCGCACCTCGGCGGGTGTGCCGACCGCCACCACCTCGCCGCCGTGGACGCCCGCGCCCGGCCCCATGTCCACCAGGTAGTCGGCCTCCATCATGGTGTCCTCGTCGTGTTCGACGACGATCAAGGTGTTGCCCAGGTCGCGCAGGTTCTTGAGGGTGCCGATCAGCCGCCCGTTGTCCTTGGGATGCAGGCCGATGGAGGGTTCGTCCAGCACGTACAGCACGCCCGTCAGGCCCGAGCCGACCTGCGTGGCGAGGCGGATGCGCTGCGCCTCCCCGCCGCTCAGCGTGTTCGCGGTGCGGTCGAGGCTGAGGTAGTCCAGCCCCACGTCCACCAGGAACTTCAGCCGGGTGCGGATGGCCTTGAGGATGGGCGCGGCGACCGCCGAGCCGAACTCGTTCAGGCCGTACTCGTAGCGCCGGGGCGCGTGCGCCTTCGCCGTGCCGCCCAGGTGCTCGTGCAGGTGGGGTTCAATCGCCGCGTGGTCCAGCGTGCCTTCCTGAAGGCCGGTGAAGAAACCGTCGGCCTCCAGCACGCTCATGCCGCTCGCCTGCGAGATGTTCAGGCCGCCCACCCGCACCGCCAGAATCTCGGGCTTGTAGCGCGTGCCGCCGCAGGTGGGGCAGGGCCGGAGTTCCATCAGTTCTTCGAGCTTCTCGCGCATGAACTCGGATTCGGTGTCGGCGTAGCGCCGCTCCAGGTTGGTCAGCACGCCCTCGAACTCGGTGGTAAACCGCATGGTTTCCTTGCCGCCCCGGCGGTAGACCACCTCGAAGGGTTCGCCCGGCCCGTGCAGGATGGCCTCTTTCGCGTTCTGCGGCAGGTCGCGCCAGGGCGTCTTGAGGTCGAACTCCAGGTGCTCGGCCAGCGCCTTGAGCTTGTCCCAGTAGTACACGCCGCCGCCGGTACCCTTCTTGCTCCAGGGCAGAATCGCGCCTTCCGCGATGCTGAGCTTCTCGTCCACCACCAGCTCGGGCGCGAACTCCTGCTTGTGGCCCAGACCGGCGCAGTCGGGGCACGCGCCGTAGGGGTTGTTGAAGGAGAAGGAGCGCGGTTCGAGTTCCTCCAGCACGCTGCCGTGTTCCGGGCAGGCGAACTTCTCGGAGTACAGCTCCTCCGCGCCCGAGTCCGGCATCAGCACGCGCAGCAGGCCCTCGCCCCGCCGCAGGCCGAGTTCCACGCTCTCCGCAATGCGGCTGCGGTCGGACTCGCGCAGGGTCACACGGTCCACCACCACATCCACGTCGTGCTTCTCGAACTTCTCCAGCTTCAGCTTCTCGGCTTCCTCCAGCTCGTAGAGGGTGCCGTCCACCCGCACGCGCGCAAAGCCCTCGCGCCGCAAGTCCCCGAACAGCTTGCGGTACTCGCCCTTGCGCCCGCGCACGACGGGGGCCAGCAGAATGGCCCGCGCGTCCGCAAACTGCGTCAGCAGCCGGTCGGTGATCTCGCTGGGACTCTGCTTCTCGATCTTGCGCCCGCAGATGGGGCAGTAGGGCGTGCCCACGCGGGCGTACAGCAGGCGCAGGTAATCGTGAATCTCGGTAACGGTGCCCACCGTGCTGCGCGGGTTGTGGCTGGTGGTTTTCTGGTCGATGGAGATGGCGGGAGAGAGGCCCTCGATGCTCTCCACGTCCGGCTTTTCCATCAGCCCCAGGAACTGCCGCGCGTAGGCGCTTAAGGATTCGACATAGCGGCGCTGGCCCTCGGCGTAGATGGTGTCGAAGGCCAGCGTGCTCTTGCCGCTGCCCGACACCCCGGTGATCACCACGAACTGGTCGCGCGGCAGCTCCACCGTCACGTTCTTGAGGTTGTGTTCCCGCGCCCCGCGCACAATCAGGTTCTGGTTCTGCAAACTCAGGCTCCTTTGGGAGAGCGGCGTCTGGGAGGCCCGTGCGCCGCCTGGGGGTTCTGTTGGCCGCGTAAGGACACCCTGGCCCTTCGCTCTGAAACAGGCCATTCTAGCACCTCGGGGCGGGTTGGGGACAGGCTATGAGCCGTGAACTCTGAGCTATGAACAAGAGGGCTGACGCCAGAAGCTGCTGCCTCCGGGTGCCCGTTCATAGCTCACCGCTCATGGCTCAGGGCCTCCAAAAGCAGGAAGGCGACCCGTACAGGCCGCCTCCCTCCAAGTTGCCGAAGACTTACTTGCTGGGCACCTTGATCTTGCCGCTGATGATCTGGTTTTTGATGGCCTCGACCTTCAGCACCTGGGCGTTGCTGATCAGCTTGTTGTTGTACTGGTCGACCGCGTAGCCCACGCCGCCTTCCTTCAGGCCGAAGCGGCGCTCGCCACCCTTGAAGGTGTTGTTCTTGACGTCCTTGACCAGGGCGAACACCGCGTTGTCCACGCGCTTGACCATGCTGGTCAGGCCGTGGTTCATGGTGGCGGGGTTCTTGTCGAAGTCGCCCAGGTAGTTCTGGTTGCTGTCCACGCCGATGAAGAACAGCGGGCGGGTGTTGCCCGCGCAGGCCTGCTTGTAGCTGGCGCTCTTGGTCACATTCGCGAAGTTGTTGGAGGTGAACTTCACGCCCGCGGGAAGCTGGTTGGCCTTGAGGCACTGGGTCTGCTTGACGTAGTCGATCACGCCGTTGCCGCTGGCCCCCGCCGCCGCGAAGATGATGTCGGCACCCTTGGCACGCATGCTGGCCGCGATTTCCTTGGCCTTGCCGGGGTTGTTCCAGGCGTCAGGGGTGGTGCCCACGTACTGCGAGATGATGCGCGCCTTGGGGTTGGCCGCCTTCACGCCCGCCGTGTAGCCCGCCTCGAACTTGTGGATCAGGGGCACGTCCATGCCGCCCACGAAGCCCACCACGCCGGTCGAGCTGTTCATGCCGGCCAGGTAGCCCACCAGGTAGCTGCCTTCCTGCTCGGAGAACACCAGGCTGGCGACGTTCTTGGCGGGGGACACGTCGTCCACCAGGCCGAAGGCGAGGTCGGGGTTCTCCTTGGCGACCTGCGTGATGCTGGCGTTGTTGCCGAAGCCCACGCCGATGACCAGGTCGAAGCCGCTGTTGGCAAAGGAGCGGATGCCCTGCACCACCTGGCTGGGGTCGGTGGGTTCGAAGTCCTTGGTCTGCACGCCGAGCTGCTTGACGGCGCGCTGGCTGCCCTCGTAGGCGCTCTGGTTGAAGCTCTTGTCGAACTTGCCGCCCGCGTCGTAGGCCATGCCTACGCGGACCGTGCCCTGGGCGAAAGCGAGGGTGGTGGCGGCAGCCGTGCCGAGAGCCAGGGCGAGCATCAGGGATTTCTTCATGTGTTCCTCCGGAGAGTGGGGTACTTGCTGTGGGGAGTACTTGATGTGAAAGGGATGGAAAACCCAGACCACAGTATACGGAAAATGGCAGGTGTCTAGACCCGGTCCAAACTCACGATTGTCACCCCAGGGCGGGCAGGGCGGTGGGGAGGCGGGCGGCCGCGTCCCCACCCTTGATCATCCAATTGCGCCCTGACGGCCTGCTGACGCGGGTTTTCGTTTCGCCCCCGCCTGAACCCGGAGCCGGTGCTACGCTGCGGGCATGAGTCAGCCCGCCCCCGGCACCCCCCCCAGCGACCCCCCCGCCGAGGTCACCCAGGCGCAGTATCAGGCCCTGCGCGCCGAGGTCGAGCGCCACGCCCGCGCCTACCACGAGCAGGACGCGCCCGAGATTCCCGACGACGTGTACGACCGGCTGGTGCGCGAGCTGCGGGCGCTGGAGGAGGCCCATCCGGAGTGGGTGGGGGAGACGACACCGACGCAGCAGGTTGGCGGCGCGCCGAGTGCCGCCTTTCAGCCCGTGGAGCACCCCACCCCCATGACCAGCCTCGACAACGTGTTCGACGACGCCGAGCTGGCCGAGTGGCAGGAGAAGCTGGCACGGTCGCTCAACCTCCCGCCCGACTCCGACGCCTTTACGTACACGGGCGAGCTGAAGATCGACGGCCTCAGCGTGAACCTGTACTACCTGGACGGGGTGCTTCAGTGGGCGGCTACCCGCGGCAATGGCCGGGTGGGCGAGATGGTGACGGAACAGGTTCTCACCGTCCCCGGCCTTCCCCGCGAGCTGCCGGGGGTCACGGGCGAGCTGGAGGTGCGCGGCGAGGTGTACCTCTCGCGCTCGGATTTCGCCGCCTTCAACGCCCGCGCCGAGGAACTGGGCACACCCCTGCTGAAAAACCCCCGCAACGGGGCCGCCGGGGCGCTGCGCCAGAAGGACCCCGAGGTGACACGGACGCGCAACCTCAAGGCCATCTTCTACGCCCTGGGCAAGCGCGACGCCGTCACCGTCAGGACGCAGGCGGAGGTCCTGACCTGGCTCGCCGCACAGGGCTTCCCGACCAGCCGCTACAGCGAGACTTTCACCGGCCTTCAGGCTGCCGCCGACTACCACCGCCGCATGACCGCGCAACGCGCCAGCTTCGAGTTCGACGCCGACGGCACGGTCCTCAAGCTCGACTCGCTGGCGCTGGAGGCCGAGGCGGGTTTCACCAGCCGCGCGCCCCGCTGGGCCATCGCCTACAAGTTCCCGGTCGAGGAGGTGGAGACGGTGCTGGAGAGCATCACGGTCAACGTGGGCCGCACCGGCAAGCTCGCGCCGCTCGCGCACCTCGCCCCCCGCCTGATCGAGGGCAGCACCGTCAGCAAGGCCACCCTGCACAACGAGGACTACATCCGCGATATGGATCTGCGCGTCGGTGACACGGTGGTCGTGCGCAAGTCGGGCGGCGTGATTCCGCAGATCATGCGGGTGGTGCCTGAAAAGCGCCCGGCGGACGTAGTCCCCTACGTCTTTCCCACCCATTGCCCGGAGTGCGGCCACGAGGCGGTGCGCGCCGAGGGCGACGCCAACACCTACTGCCCGAATCCCGCCTGCCCCGCCCAGCAGTTCGAGCGCCTGCGCTACTTCGTCAGCCGGGGGGCGATGGACGTGCGCGGCATCGGGGAGAAGCTGATCGAGCAACTCCTTTCGACCGGCCTGGTCCGTGATGCCGCCGACCTCTACATCCTGAGCGCCGAGCCGCTCGCCGCCCTGGAACGCAGCGGTGAGAAGAAGGCGGCCAACATCCTCGCGCAACTGGAGGCCAGCAAGACGCGGCCCCTCTGGCGGCTGATCAACGCGCTGGGCATCCACCACGTCGGCGAGCGGGGTGCCCAGGCCCTCGCCCGCGCCTTCGGCACGCTGGACGCGCTGCTGGCGGCCACGCCCGAGCAGATCGAGGCCGTGCCCGGCATGGGCGGTACCATCGCCCAGAGTGTGGTCGCGGCCCTGGCCGACCCCAGCATGCGTGACCTGTTGCGCCGCCTGCGGGAGCGCGGCCTGAATCCGGTGGAGGAGGCGGCCCCCCGCGGCGACGCCCTCGCCGGGTTGAGCTTCGTCCTGACCGGCGCTCTCTCGCGCC
Organism: Deinococcus carri; assembly: GCF_039545055.1. Lineage (NCBI taxonomy): Bacteria > Thermotogati > Deinococcota > Deinococci > Deinococcales > Deinococcaceae > Deinococcus > Deinococcus carri. The sequence continues at coordinate 7,265 of NZ_BAABRP010000025.1, read as the reverse complement.
CCCGCGACGAGATCAAGGCCAGGCTGGAGGCCGCCGGGGCGCGCGTCACCGGCAGCGTCACGAAAAAGACCAGCTACCTCGTCGCCGGTGAGGAGGCGGGCAGCAAACTCGACCGCGCCCGCGAGCTGGAGATTCCCGTGCTGGACGAGGCGGGGCTGGAGGCGCTGCTGGAGGAGCGGGGCGTCTGAAGGGTGCGGGACGCAGTGCGCGGTACGCGGGAACAGCCCCACCGAGCCCCGCGCACTGCGAACCGCGCCCTCCCCGGTTACACTGTCCCCCACTGCCGGGCCGCCCCTCACGGCGGCCCACCCGGAGGCGAGAAACATGGATGTGGAGATCAGCAAGAGTGTCCTGACGGACATCACGGCAGGGGCGCTGGAAGGCATCGAGGGCATCGAGGTGGCAAATGCGCCCCTCAGGGTGGGCGAGGTATTGCGCCAGCAGGGCACCGCCCGCCGTTCCCGCGCGCTGCGGGTCACGCGCGAGGGGGGCCAGGTCAGTGTCGACGTGGGCCTGAACGTGGAATACGGCCGCAACCTGGTCCAGCTCGCCCATCAGGCGCAGCGGGCCGTGTGCGAGAACGTGGAACTGATGACCGGCCTGAAGGTGAAGGCCGTGAACGTGACCGTGCTGGGCGTGGTGCTGCCCAGGGGAGCGGCCGCTTGACCCGCCGCCGTGAACGCGCCCAGCAGCCCGTCGGCACCCGCCGCGCGGCCCGCGAGTTCGCCTTCCGCGTGCTGTTCGAGGCCGAGCGCGGCGCGCTGCCCCTCCCGGCCGTCTTTACCCGCGCCGAGGGGGCCATGCGCGAGGGCGACGACACCTTCCCGCAACTGAATGCCGAGGCCCTGGCCTTTGCCCATCAACTGGTGGAGGGCCTGGGCCGCCACCGCGAGGACGTGGACGCCACCCTGCGCCGCACCATCCGCGGCTGGGACTTCGAGCAGATGGCCCAGACCGACCTGAACGTGCTGCGCCTCGCCACCTTCGAGCTGCTGTACACGCCCGAACCCCACCCCCCCGTCATCGAGAGTGCCGTGCGCATCGCCCGCAAGTTCGGCGGTGAGGACTCGGGCCGCTTCGTGAACGGCGTGCTGGGTGGCCTCAGCCGCAGCCTGAAAACCGCCCCCCGCGCCCCCCAGACCGGGGACGACGAGGCCGGGCCGCAGGAGTGACCGCCCGCCTGCTTCCCGGTGCCCCCGCGGCCGCCGCCCTGCTCGCGGACGTGGCGGCCCGCGCGGCCCGGCTGCCTGCCCCGCCCCGCCTGGTGATGGTGCGCCTGGGCGACGACCCCGCCAGCGTGAGCTACGTGCGCGGCAAGGACCGTCAGGCGCGCGCGGCGGGGCTGGAGAGCACCGTCCACGCCCTGCCCGAAGCCACCACCCAGGCCGAACTCCTGGCCCTGATTGCCGGGCTGAACGCCGATCCGGCCGTGAACGGCATCCTGGTGCAGCTTCCCCTCCCCGCGCATGTCAGCGAACAGGCGGTGCTGCACGCCATCGACCCGCGCAAGGATGTGGACGGTTTTCATCCGGTCAACGTGGGCGAGCTGTGGGCCGGGCGGCCCGCCCTGCGTCCCTGCACGCCCGCCGGGATTCTGTTCCTGTTGGACCACTATGGGCTTCCGGTGGTGGGGCAGCGGGCAGTGGTCGTGGGCCGCAGCCACATCGTCGGGCGGCCCCTGGCGGGCCTGCTGCTCAACCGCGACGCGACCGTGACCGTCGCGCACAGCCGCACCCCGGACCTGGCCGCCGTGACGCGGGAGGCCGACCTGCTGTGCGTGGCGGTGGGCCAGCCGCACCTGATCACGCCCGGTATGGTGAAGGCGGGGGCCACCGTGATAGACGTGGGCATCAACCGCGTGCCCGGCCAGGACGGCGGCAAGGCGCACCTCACCGGCGACGTGGACCCGGCGGTGGCGGAGGTCGCGGGAGCCATCACGCCCGTGCCGGGGGGCGTCGGCCCGATGACCATTGCGCAGCTTCTGGCGAATACCGTCACCGCCGCCGAGATGCAGGCGGGCGGCCAGGGCACGCGCTAGACTCCCCCGCAGCGTGAATACCCCTCTCGAAGACCTGCTCGGGAACCGCTGGCTGTGGACGGCCGTCCTCGCCTCGCTGGGTGCCCAGGTGATCAAGGTGCTGCTGATCCTGCTGCTGGAGGGCCGCTGGCGTCCGGCCGCCTTCATGGAAACGGGCGGGATGCCCAGCAGCCACTCCGCGATGGTCGCCGCCCTGACCACCGGCATCGCCCTGGAGTTCGGCCTGGGCAGCCCCCTCTTTGCCGCCAGCGCCGTCTTCGCCCTGATCGTGATGTACGACGCGACCGGCGTGCGCCATTCCAGCGGCGTGCAGGCCCGCCTGCTGAACGAACTCGTCGAGGAACTGCGCGCCGTGGTCCGCGAGGGCTTCGCGCCCCTGCCGCTCAAGGTGCTGCTGGGCCACACCTACCTGGAGGTGCTGGTGGGCACCCTGCTGGGCATTGGGGTGGCGTTCCTGACCTTCCGGGTGCTGTGAGGATGCCCGCGCCCGCCAGGGGAGAGCCGCTGCGCGTCATTATTGGGGCGGGCGAGCAGAGGTGGGAGGGCTGGATTCCCACTCAGCGCGAGGACCTGGACCTGCTCGACCGCGAAAGCTGGGCCGCCTGGTTTGGGGAGCGCCGTGCTGACGCCCTGCTGTGCGAACACGTCTGGGAGCACCTCACCGAGGAACAGGGCCGCGCCGCTGCCCGCCTGTGCTTCGAGTTTCTCAAACCCGGCGGCTTTCTGCGCTGCGCCGTCCCCGACGCCAACTTCCCCGACCCCGACTACCAGCGGACGGTTCAGGTGGGTGGTCCCGGTCCCGCCGATCATCCCGCCGCCGACCACCGGATCGTGTACGACCACCGCCTCTTCGTGGACGTGTTCGGGAGCGCGGGCTTCGAGGTCGAGCTGCTCGAATACTGCGACGAGGCCGGGCAGTTTCACCACCGGCCCTGGGACGTGGCGACCGGCCCGATCTACCGTTCCCTCCGCCTCGACCACCGCAACCGGGACGGCCGCCTGGGCTTCGTGTCGCTGATCGTGGATGCGAGAAAGCCGCTGTGCTAGAGCGGTGCCCAGAAAGGTTGCCGAACCTTTCTGGCCGAAAGAAGTGAGAAGCCGTGATAGGGGCGGCGTGAAGTGGAGTTGCCGCCCAGGACAGGCGGCAACGGAACGGAGCGCCGCCCCAGAGCATTTGTCCGAATTACGTCGTTGGAGGGAAGACACCTCCAACGCCTCCATTCTCCCAAACGCTCTCCTTATTTCACTCGCTTCGCTCGGGCAAAAAGACAGTCTCTTTTTGACAAATGCTCTAGGGCCAGGGCAGGCCCTACGCCACTCCCCGCACCGCACCGCCCAGCAGCACCCCCAGCCGCTCGCGGGTGAAGGGCCGCTTGCCTTCCAGCAGGCCCGCCGTGCCCGCGTGCAGGTGCCAGTGTTTGCTGCCGCCCATCAGGCGCAGGGAGATGCCCTTCAGGTCCACGTGGCGGGGGCTGACGGCGGCCAGCAGCAGTGGTTGCCCGCCCGCCGTCAGGGCCACGCTCATGACCGTGGTGGGCAGGTCGTAGGGGCGCTCCATGCGGTAGATGTAGTCGGGGAAGTCCGCGACCTTCTCGAAGCCCAGGCCGCGCGCGCCCGCCTCGGCCTCCAGCCAGCCCAGCAGTTCGACCCACTGCGTGTACAGCAGTCCATCCTGTGCGTGTGCCATGTGAGAGGCAGTGTAACAGGCAGAAGGCAGAAGGCGGCTGGCAGATGGCCGGGGGCATAGGCGACCTGGCGGATGCTGATGCGGACGCGGTGTGATTTCCTCAGCGGATGCGCCGCATCGTGGTGATCGGAACGACGGGAAGTGGCAAGACGACGCTGGCCCGCGCCCTGGCCGGGCGGCTGGGCGTGCCCCACGGCGAGCAGGACGCCTGGAACCACCTCCCCGGCTGGCAGGAGGCCCCGCTGGCGCAGTTCCGCGCCCAGGTGGACGCCTTTACCGCCCGGCCCACCTGGGTGATGGACGGCAACTACAGCAAGGCGCGCGACATCGGCTGGGCCAGGGCCGACACGCTGGTCTGGCTGGACTACCCCGCGCAGGTCGTGTTCTGGCGGCTGCTGACGCGCACGCTGCGGCGCATCCTGACGCGGCAGCCCCTCTGGAACGGGAACCGCGAACATCTGCGCAATATGGTGAAGCCCGACTCGCCGCTGCCGTGGTTTTTCAGGACTCACTGGCGCAGGCGGCGCGAGACGCCGGAACTGCTGGCCGCCTCTTCCCACCTGCGGGTCGTGCGGCTGAGGACCCCGCGCGAGGCGGCCCGCTGGCTGGCCTCCCTCAACCCTGAAGACGTCGCCGCTGTGCGAGTCTGAGCGGATTGAACAGTGACAAAAGGTCAAGCGGAATCCGTATGGGTCTGCGGCCCCGTCCGCGTGGCTGGGGTAGTCGCTCAGGGGGGCGTGAGGCGCTGTATCCCCCACCCCCCCCAGGGAGGAGGGGTTCCAGTAAGGGCGGCGTCAGAGCCGGGACGGGAACATCCGCCCATATGCGCCGTTTCCCGCTGCTGCTCCTTACCCCGCTGCTCACCCTCTGCACCGCCCAGGCGGCGTCCTTTACCGTTGGCCTGGCCTTTGACCTGGGGGGACGCAGTGACCAGGGCTTCAACCAGGCGGCCTACCAGGGGGCCAAGCGGGCCATCGACGAGACGGGCGGCGCGGTGCAGACCTTTGAACCCCGGACGCTGGCGGAGGTGGGTCGCGGGATTCCCAGCATGGCGTCCAAGGGGGCCGGAATCGTGGTGGGCGTCGGCTTCTCGAACAACGCGGCGATCACGGCGGCCGCGGCAAAGAACCCCGGCGTCCGCTTTGTGACCGTGGACGACCTGCCCAAGGGGCCGAACACCACCGGGCTGCGCTTCCGCGAGCAGGAGGGCAGCTTCCTGGCCGGGTATCTGGCGGGCAAGCAGAGCGCCACGGGCCGGATCGGGTTTATCGGCGGCGTGGACCTGCCGGTGATTCGCCGCTTCCGCGCGGGCTTCGAGGCAGGCGTGAAGTTCGCCTGCGCCGCCTGCCAGGTCAGGAGCGTGTACGTCAGCACGACCAGCCAGGGATTCAGCGACTCCGCCACGGCCCGCCGGCTTGCCGCGCAGCTCCTGGCGGGCGGCCACGACATCATCTACGCGGCAGCCGGGGCCAGCGGCCAGGGCGTGATCGAGCAGATCAAGGCGCAGCCCTGCCTGAAGGCGGCCAACCTGCCCGCGGGCGTCAAGTTCCGCGCCAACCCCTACGCGGACGTGCCGCGCGGCCCCGCCGAGCAGAAGGCCTGTGCGGGCGACACCCGCCCCACCTTCTTCATCGGTGTCGATACCAACCAGAACGCGCTGGGCGACTTCGACAAGAACCCCGCCACCCTCAACCACGGCCTGACCAGCATGGTCAAGCGGGTGGACAACGCCGTGTACGCGGTGATCAAGGACGTGGCCGAGGGCCGTCCCTGGCGTTCGGGCGACCGCTCCTTCGGCCTGAGCAACGGCGGCATTTCCCTGGCGACCGACCAGTACAACAAGGCGCTGATCCCGGACGACCTCCAGAACAGCCTGAAAAAGCTCGAAGGCCTGATCGTCAGCGGGACGGTCAAGGTTCCGGCGAAGTGACTGGCCGGCGGCCAGGGCGGTGCGGCTGAGCGGCGCACGGCCCCGGTCAGCATCTCCATTCGCAGATTGAGAGGGGGAGTGTGTTCCAGCCGCAGATCGCTGAGCCTGCGGCTGCTTTTCGGGTAGGGCCTGCCGGTGGCGGCCCGCTCCGTTTTGTCCGGATTCCGTATCCGGGGAAACATCTAGATGGCTGTTAGATGGCTGTCTCTCCTGTAAGGGCTGCGTTAGAAGCGGGGCGGGAACATTTCCTCATGCGCCGACTTCCGCTTGTGTTCCTCCTCCCGCTGCTCACGCTGGGTACCGCTCAGGCGGCGTCCTTCAGTATCGGTCTGGCCTTCGACCTGGGGGGTCCCAACGACCAGGGTTTCAACCAGATGGCTTACGAGGGTGTCAAGCGGGCCATCGACGAGACGGGCGGTGAGGTGCAGACCTTTGAACCCCAGAAGCTCGCGGACGTGGGCCGAGGGATTCCCAGCATGGTCGCCAAGGGGGCCAGGGTGGTGATCGGCGTCGGCCGGGGGAACAACGACCCCATCACGCAGGTCGCCAAGGCGAACCCCGACGTGCGCTTCGTGACCGTGGGCTATCTGCCCAAGGGGCCGAACACCGCCGGGCTGCGCTTCCGCGAGCAGGAAGGGGCCTTCCTGGCCGGGTACCTGGCCGCCAAGCAGAGCGCTACCGGTCGCGTCGGTTTTATCGGTGCCGCGCCGGTAGAGTCGGTCGCCCGCTCCCAGCTGGGCTTCGAGGCTGGCGTGAAATTCGCCTGTGCCGACTGCCAGGTGAGGAGCGTGTATGTCAGCACGACCAGCCAAGGGTTCAACGACTCGGCCACGGCCCGGCGGCTCGCCGCGCAGCTCCTGGCGGGCGGCCATGACATCATCTATACGGCGGCGGGAGCCAGCAGCCTGGGGGTGATCGAGCAGATCAAGGCGCAGCCCTGCTTGAAGGCCGCGAGCCTGCCCGCGGGCGTGAAGTTCGCCGCCGACCAGTTCGCCGGCGTACCCAGAAGCGCGGCCGAGCAAAAGGTCTGTGCGGGTGACACCCGCCCCACCTTCTTTATCGGCGTGGACAGCAACAAGAACGAGCTGGGGGACTTCGACAAGAACCCCACCACCCTCAACCACGGCCTGACCAGTGTGGTGACGCGGGTGGACAACGCCGTGTACGCCGTGGTCAAGGACATGGCCGAGGGTCGTCCCTGGCGTTCGGGCGACCGCTCTTTCGGCCTGAGTAACGGCGGCATTTCCCTGGCTATCGACCAGTACAACAAGGCGCTGCTCCCGGCCGCTCTTCAGAGCAGCCTGAAGAAGGTCGAGGCCCTGATCAGCAGCGGCACAGTAAAGGTTCCCACGAAGTAAGACGAACCTAAGATGGGTCAAAGACGCGGGGCGAGCGAGGCGAGAAGGAGATACGGGAGCGCAGCGATGGAAACCTCTGTTTGTGGTTGTTTCAACAGAGGTGGGAATCAAAGCAATCCCATCTAAGCTCGACTTTGTCCAAAGGGAAGTTCAGGCCGCGTAGCAAAGGGCGTCTATGAGGCGGTCCACGAGCGAGCGCGGGACTTGTACGAGGTCGTCGGCTGGAGGGGATGTTCGAAAAGTCTGGGCCTT
>NZ_BAABRP010000024.1 GCF_039545055.1 Deinococcus carri | reverse complement strand
AATGACAGCAGCACGGTTTTCCGGGCACCCTAAACCGCCTGCTGCGCGGCCTCCAGTGGCCGCAGCCCCAGCAGTTCGAGCGCCCCGTCCGGCCGCACCAGCAGCCGCACTTCCAGCAGGTCGAGCAGCTCGGCCAGATGCTCCGGGGCAGCCTCCCGCACGTCGGCCGCCAGCTCGGGCATCAGCGGCATCTCGGCCGCCGGGCGGGGCCGCGGGGCCAGGGCGCGTTCCCGTGCCTTCAGCTCCTCGCGCAAGCTCAGGTAGTCGCGCTCCTCAATCTGCCCCAGCACGCGCAGGCGGGCCAGATTGGAGAGGGCCTCCTGCACCTCCTGGCGCTCCTGCTCCCGACCATCAGAGAGTGGCGCGGCCCCGGTCAGCAGGGCGAGGTGGGCCGGGTCGGTCGGGTCCGTCAGCACGCGGGCCAGCAGTGCGCGGGCAGCATCGTCGAGCTGGGCGGCCCGGAAGCTGGGGCAGTCGCAGCCGTAGTGCCGCTTCAGCCGCCCGCTGATGTGGTAGCGGCTCACCATGCCCGCGTTCCGGTGGCTCTCCTGGCGGCCGTTCATGGGCGCGCCGTGCGGGCAGCGCAGGTGGCCGACCAGGGGGTAGACCTCGGGCCGCCGCGTGCCGCCCTGCGGCAGGGCACGGCGGGCATGGATGGCGTCCCACTCCTCCTGAGTCAGCAGCGGCGGGCAGGGCACTTCCAGGGCCTCCCCGCCGGCGCGGAAGATGGCCTGCCCGATGTAGGCCGTCTGCTGGGCCATCGCGTGCAGGCGGGTAGGGGACCAGTTGGGCTTGCCGGTGGGGGAGAGGACGCCCTGTTCCCGCAGGTGGTCAGCCGCCTCCTGATACGACCGGCCAATCAGCGCGCGCAGGGCGGCGCGGGCCCGCTCCTGGGTGGCCGGGTTCGGCTCCAGACGCTTCTGAGCGTTGCGCAGGTAGCCGAACGGCACGCTGCCCTGGGGCCAGATACCCGCCTTCGCCGCGAAGGTCCGGCCAATCATGGACCGCTCGCGGGTCTGCTCCAGCTCGTACTCGGCCAGGGTGGCGAGGATGCTCAGGACCACTCGCCCGAATGGCGTGCTGGTGTCGAGACTCTGGTCAATGAGGACCAACCGCGCCCCTCGCGCCTCGATGTCGCGGATGAGGGTCAGCGTCTGCACGATGCCGCCGCGGGCGATGCGCGTGAGGTCCTTTGCAAGCACGGTGTCCCCGGCACGAAGCTGCCCCATCATCGCGGTCCAGGCGGGGCGCACGTCGCGCCGGCCGGAGACGGCGGGGTCCTCGAAGTGCAGGGGCACCGGCAGGCCGTGGAACTGCGCGAAGGCCGCGGCCCGCTCGCGCTGGGCGGGGAGGCTGTACCCGGAGTCGGCCTGATCACGGCCAGAGACACGGGCATAGGAGAAGGCGCGGGGGGTCACTTCTTAGCGGCGATTTGGGTCAGCAGCCGGATGATTTCAGCGTTCTGCCGGACCTGCATGTACTGAAGCTGCACTGCTACTTCAGCGTTGACCTGGCTAATCTGGGCCGCGCTCGGGTTTCCCAATCCCTGAGTGCGGCGAATGAGAGCCTCGGCTTGAGCGGGCAGCTCGGCCAGTGTCGCGTCACGAGTTTCGCTGGTGTCAAGGGACTTGAAGAACTGGGCGGTGCCGACGCCACCAGTGAAGAGACCGAGGGCGGCAGCAAGCGTAAGGATGGTCTTTTTCATTACATCACTCCTCTATGACGATCAGGCCAATAACGGTGTTGCGCCGCCCAGGCACTTGAAACAGGCTTACGCCCTCGCCCTGGAACTCGTCATCAGGGTCGGGGACGGGATGGCCTATCCAGCAGGGCATCCGCCAGCGGTAGGAATAGGCGTGGCGGATGATGCCGTTCACGCCGATGAACCCGCCTATCCGGGCGTTTTCGTTGTGTTGCACGATGCGCCGCAGGGCCTCATGCAGGTACACCGTTTCCTGCTGGTGGAGAATCCAGACCACCATCGCGTTCAGGCCGCAGATGTTGATGATCGTTTGGACCACCTTGTCAGGCATGAGCAGGCCGTCTTGCCCTGTTGTGATCAGGGCTTCGAGGTGGGCGTCCACGTCTGGGGCCTGGGCATGACGATGCCGGATAACCTCTTCGTAGTTGGGGTCATGTGCCGTATCCCGCTCCTGCGCGAGCTTGTGGCTGACCTCGTGCGCGATGTGAGAGCGGCGGCCCGCGTAGATGAGCCTTCGCTGCACGTGAAGGTCTGTGCCAATCAGACGAGAGGCGTCAGCCTCAATGACCGTGCAGCCCAGCAGCGTCGGCAGCTCCTCCATGTCCGTTGTCCCGCCCACTTCTTCGTGCCGAGCCTTCTGGTAGGCAAAGAGGTCGTAAGCGTCGGGGTCAAAGGTCATTCCTCCGGCTCCTGGGGGTCATAGCCCAGCCGCTTGAGGGCCGTGAACTCCTCCAGCCACCCTTCAGGCGTCTCCGGGGTATGGCGGCGGCTGACCGAGGCCATGAAATGCTGCCAGCGGTGTTCGCCCAGGCCAGCGAAGGCAGCCAGGTGCCCGTACTGTTCGGCGGCCTCCCGCAGGGTGTCAGGAATCATCACCTGGGGCTTGGGGATGCGGTGGCCCTTTGCGGCGGCCGAGAGGGCGCGGGAGGGGGGAGGGGAAGGTTCTTCCCAAATGATCTCGGGTTTGAGTTCGCGGATTTCATCACGCGACAACCCTAGAGCCTCACTGAGCGGACGAAAATAATCGCCCTCAACCCAATTCACACGACCGTTGACCATGTGGCTCAGATAGCTGGGGTTGGGTATCCCCGCCTCCTCCGCGATCTTCCGCTGCGTTTTGGTGCTGCGCTTGATGTACTCGCGCAGCTTCGCATAGATATCAACGGGAGGTTCCTGTGGCATGGGGGGCACCTGGGGCGCACGTAGAACGAACATGCGACGTGATACGACAAACAATATTTGGAAGTTCCCCAATGCGAAATAGCACATGCTGCACCTCGCTTGACTCCTGATGTTGCGACGTGTAGCATCATTGACATGGAAAGCACGTTCGGTCGGCGACTGCGAGAGCTGCGCGAGCAGCGCGAACTCTCGCAGTATGACGTCGCGGAGGCCATTCTTGGACGCCGTGACAGAGCCGGGGAGGTCAGCCGCTGGGAGAGTGGCAAGAATGAACCCTCGCACGCCAATCTGGTCAAGATCGCCCGCTTCTTCGATTGTTCGATTGATAGGTTGCTAGGTGTCGCATGTAGCAGTGGTCAAGCAGGTGCCGCATGACCTCCACCCCCCAGCCCTTTCGCCCCGTCTCCCGGCTGACCTGGGCCGCGGACCTGCTGATTCGGATGCACGCCGCTCGCCTCGCCCGTGAAAGCACAACCCCCCTCACTCCCACCGCGCAGCCCGCGCGTGAAGAGCAGGCCCGCCCGGCCTGAAACGAAAAAGCGCCTGAGCGTTCGCCCAGGCACCTCCAGAAACCCCACAACCTGTTGCTCCCTCGTCGGCAAAACAGCGGAGCGCAGGCACCTCAAAGGAGAGGCCTCTGACGTGAATCTTACACCTGTCAACACCCCCAATGTGGGGAATCGCACACGAGTAACCCCAGCCTGGGGCCGCGCTCCCGGTTTGCCGACCGGTGCCGAGCGCGGCTGGCTGGCCTGACCAAAAGAAATCGGGCGCGTCCGAACTACGCGCCCACCCGTTATTGCCGACGAGGTGCAGTGATGATACCCCAGCCCAGCCGCATCCCCAACACCCGCATCTGGAGCATGGCCGACCTGCGCGCGCACGTGGCGCAGCAGGGCGAGATGATTGTCGAGGCCCACTACTCCCACCTCACCGGCTGGACGGCCCGCACCGCGCCCCGCCGCGCGGCCCTGAGCCGCACCTACCTGGTCAGCGACCGGGGCGAGCGCCACACCGTCACGGTCAGCAACAACGGCAACGGCCTCCAGTTCGAGGTGGACGGCGACTTTGCCAGCCCGAACCTCGCCCTCACGCTGCTGGACACCTGCACACACCTGCGGCTGGTCAGTGAGCGCGTGGCGCTGCCGCTCAGCAACCCCGTGACTGGCACCGTGTTGGTGCAGGCGGGGGTGGGGGCGTGAAGCGCGTGGCCTTTGAAGGGGAAGGCGACATCGTGCTGACTTTGCAAGCCGACTTCAGCAACGCGGGTTTGGGCGAACTCGGCATGGTCCGTGTCCAGGCCGAGGGCGTGGACGTTGAGGGCGACGCTGCCGTCACGGCTCTCGTATACGGCTGGTACACCCCAGAGGAGGCGCGCGAAATCGCCCGCTACTTGAAGGAAATGGCGGATAAGGCCGAGCTGGGCGGCCCCCAATGACCGCCCTCACCCTCCTCCCCCTGCTGGTGCCCACCGTGCTGCTGCTGGTCGGCCTCGCCGTCTGGCGGCGCATCCGGCAGGAGCGGCAACAGGCGGCGCGGCAGGGGCTGGCGGCCAGCAGCGTCTACCACACGCGCCACTACGCGCGGCGGGGCGGGCGCTGATGCGGGTCGTGGAGATGTGCTGCGGCTACGGCGGGGCGACGGCGGGGATGCTGGCCGCTGGGCTGACCATCGAGAAATCCTACGACATCTGGCCGGTTGCCGTGGAGCAGCACCGTGCCTGGCATCCCGAGGTGCCGTGCGAGGCGCGCGACGTGGCAACCATCACGCCCGAGGAACTGCGCGGGCGGCTGGTGTGGGCGTCTCTGCCCTGCCAGCCGTGGAGCCGGGCGAATGTTCGCACGGAGAAGCGCGGCAAGAAGCATCCGCATTACTACAGCTTGGCCCACTTTGCCCGCCAGGTGCAGTACGCCCGCTGCACTGTCATTGAGAACGTGCCGGGCCTTGTCGAAACCCAGGACGGCCAGGCGGAATTGCAGGCGCTGGCCGACGAGTGCAACCGGCTGGGCTTGACGATGACCGTTCACCTGATCTACAGCAACTGGTTTGGCGTCCCGCAGGAACGCCGCCGTGTGTTCATTGTCCTGGGGCGTGGCATCCCCCTGACCCTGATCCAGCCCTACGGCAGCGTGAAGGCCGAGAACAACGCTGTGACCTGCCACAGCAGTGGTTACAACGTCTTCAGCCAGACCCAGAAAAAGCGGCAGCGCAGCGTCTATGCGACCGAGAGCGACACCATGAGCACGACTGACCCGCGCACGGGGGAGCAGATTTTTTTCGGGCGCAGCATCGAGCAGTGCGCCGAGCTTCAGGGCGTGCCCGTTCCGCCGAAGCACCTGCCGAAGAAGGCGCAGTTCACGCTGGTGGGGAATGTTGTCCCGCCGCGCCTCGCCCGCGCCATCGCTGAGCAGGTGTTCGTGCCGCTGCTGGCCCAGGGGGTGAGCGCCTGATGCTGCGCCTCCTCGTCCTCTCCTGGCTCGCTGCCAACGCCCTGCCCCTGCTGGTGCTGCTGGCCGCCTACGGCATCGGCATGTGGCGGGCACGGCGGCGCACTGCGCGGCTCCCCAGGGTGCGGGGCGTGCAGGTGGTGCAACACGTCCACTGCATCCGCGCGGCCCAGGTGGTCGTGGCCCTGCGCTGCCCGGACTGCACCCTGCGCGGCTGCCCCGGCGACGAGGCGTGCCCGGTCGAGTGGGGGCGGCGCTGATGGCCGCCCACAACGGCACCCGCGCCCGCCTCTGGCGGCTGTACCAGACGTTCAGCGCCCTGGACGCGCCGCTTGTCTCCCGCGCCCTGGGCCTAGGGCTGCCCAGCGTGAACCTCGCCCTGTGGGGGCTGGTGCAGACCGGCCACGTCCGGCCTGTCCGGCGCACCAGACAGACCCGCCGTCCCTACACCCGCACTGAGTACCGGAGGGCGGCGTGAACGGCCAGCCCGACCTCAGCCTGCGCACCTTCCTGCGGGTGGTGCTGTTCTTCCTCGCCTTCTTCGCCGTGCTCGCCGTGGGCGAGTGGATTGGAGCCGTGCTGTGACTGCCTCTGCGATTCAACCCACCACTCAGCACCTGCCGCTGGCTCAGCCGACCGACTTCAGCAACGAGCAGGTTGACCTGATCAAGCAGACCGTCGCCGCTGGAACAAGCGACCTCGAACTCGCGCTGTTTCTGGAAGTGGCGAAGTCCAGCGGCCTGAATCCCTTCCAGCGCCAGATTTACGCCGTCATGCGCTGGGACGCCAAGACCCGCAAAGAGAAGATGGTCATTCAGACCGGCATCGACGGCTATCGCCTCATCGCAGCGCGCAGTGGCGTCCACATGGGGACCACTGACCCCGAGTTCGGCCCGGTCAGCAAAGAGGGATTCCCCGAGTTCGCCCGCGTCATCGTGCGGAAGTTGGTTCATGGTCACGTGGCTGAGTTCCCCGCCACCGCCCGCTGGAGTGAGTACGTCCAGATGGGGAAGGAAGGCCCCACGGCGATGTGGAAGCGGATGCCCCACACCATGCTGGGCAAGTGTGCGGAGGCACTGGCGCTCCGGAAGGCGTTCCCGGCTGAGCTGAGCGGGGTTTACAGCGATGTCGAGATGGCCCAGGCGGACAACCCCGCTCAGGCTGCCCCCGCGCCCCAGAGCCGTCGTGCTGACGTGACGCGCGAGGTGGCGGACGCCGCGGGCGTGCAGCCGCAGACCCTGCCCGACCCGCAACAGGAAGAGGCGCTGAAGGCGTGGGCCAGCAAGATTGGTGACCTGGCCGCGCGGGTGCGGAAGGTGGCTCCGGCAGAGGACGTGCAGCATGTCCTCGACACCTATGAGCGGCGGGCCAGCATCGACGGGGCGCGGGCTTGCTACGACAACCTCAAGGAACTGGGCCTGAAGTACGCCCAGCAACGCCAGGAAGCGCCGGCAGCGGCCCCGGCCCAACAGGGCGAGGTGGTGGACGCCGAGTTCACGCCCGCTGCTGGCCCCGCCGGTATCCACGACGGTCAGCGCAAGGCCCTGATGGGCTACCTGAACCGGGCGGGCATCCCCGACAGCAGCGAGGCCCGCAGTGCGTTCTACACGCATATGGCCCCCAACAGTATCCCCGCCGGAACGCGCACGAATGCTCTGACCTTCGAGCAGGCGCGCGGGCTGCTGGAACTGCTGGGCGCAATGGACGCCAGCGACCTGGCGCAGACCGGGGCCGAGTTCCTCAAGGACTTCGACCTGCCCTTCTGACCTGAAGCCCCTTTCCTGGGGGCTTCGGCCCTCTTGACTCTCAGGAGAAATGACATGACGACCATCACCGTGAAGACCCAGGCCGAGCTGGACACCGCCCTCAAGAACAACGAACTGGAAACCATCTACGTGGAAAGTGGCGGCACTTGGCTGACCATCCGCGTCCCCGATGACAGCGAGGTCGAGATCGTGCTGCGGGAGAACAGCCGCGCCGAGCTGCGGGAGAACAGCCGCGCCGTGCTGCGGGGGAACAGCCGCGCCGTGCTGCGGGAGAACAGCCGCGCCGAGCTGTGGGGGAACAGCCACGCCGAGCTGTGGGGGAACAGCCACGCCGTGCTGTGGGAGAACAGCCGCGCCGTGCTGTGGGAGAACAGCCGCGCCGAGCTGTGGGGGAACAGCCACGCCGAGCTGCGGGAGAACAGCCGCGCCGAGCTGCGGGAGAACAGCCGCGCCGTGCTGCGGGAGAACAGCCGCGCCGAGCTGTGGGAGAACAGCCGCGCCGAGCTGTGGGGGAACAGCCACGCCGAGCTGCGGGAGAACAGCCGCGCCGTGCTGCGGGGGAACAGCCGCGCCGTGCTGCGGGAGAACAGCCGCGCCGAGCTGTGGGGGAACAGCCACGCCGAGCTGTGGGGGAACAGCCACGCGCTCGCCCGGCATACTGCCGGCCTCGCGCTCTACGAGCGCAGCACGGCAAAGGCCAGCCCGCTGGTCTGCGTCCATATCCACGACCCCCGCGCCACCGCCGAGGGCGGCCATCAAATCGTGGTGCCGCCCATCCACACCGTGCGTGAGTGGGCGGACTACCACGGGCTGGTAATCAGCAAGGACGGCGAGCTGACCGTGTTCAAGGCCGTGGGGGACGATCTGAAAAGTCCACACGGGGCTGTGTACAGCATCGGGACCGAGGTTGAGGCAGCGGACTGGAACCGTGAGGACTGCTGCGGGTACGGCTTGCACTTCAGCGCCACCCCACGCGAGGCCATGCGCTACTTCAGTCGCGCAACGCGCTTCCTAGCATGCCGCATCCACACGGACGAGACGGTGGTTATTGACCAGGGCGAGCGCGGCCAGGACAAGGTGAAGGCCCGCAGGTGCGTGGTGCTGCACGAGGTGGACATCGACGGCGAACCTCTGGCCGCAGCAGCACAGGACAGCAAGTAGGCCCTCTGGCCCGCTCCCCACGGAGCGGGCCACTTCCCCTTCCCCCCGAGGTTTCAGATGAAACAGACCCAGCACTACACCGTCTGCGCCTACCGCACTGAAACGAAATACAACGCCAAGGACGACCTGATCAGCCTGCTGGACGTGCAAGTGCCCGCCGACGCCCTGGAGTTCCTGCGCGCGGCCCACAGCGCCCAGGACAGTAAGGATGTGACCTTCACCATCCAAGTCACCAACCGCGAGGACGGCGAGTTCCGCAAGCTGGCCTTCACCAGCAAGGGCAGCAAGATGAAGGACTTCGTGCCGGTCGCCACGCTGGAGAAGTGGCACAACTCGCACGACAACCTCACCGAGCTGTTCGACCACGTGTCCTACGAGCTGGCCCTGATCGTGCAGGTGCGCGAGTTGCAGGAAGGCCCCGGCCTCTTCGGGGAAGAGCCGGAAGCGATGGCCGCGGGCGTGCTGAACGCGCCGAAGGACGTGCTGGCCCTGCCCGCGCCGGAGGTCGAGGACGCGGAGTTCACCCCCGCCGAGGACACTCCCGAAGCGTTCCTGGCCCGCTGCTCGATGAAGCACCTGTCTGACCTGCTGGTAGAGGCAGGCTACGACCCCACCGACTGGGACGACCCCAAGCGCAGCGACGAAGAGGACATGGCCGAGTGGCGCGAGATCATCTGCCACCACTGGGAACAGCTCCAGGGCACCGAGACGCTGAGTGAGATTCGCGCGCAGGTGGAGGGGGAAGGTCATGCGGCTGCCGCCGACTGAAGCGGGGGGGCTGCGGCCCCTTCCCCCCACCGAGGTGGAGGTGCGCCCGGAATTGACGGATGACCTCCGGGTGTTCTGGATCGGGGAGCTGCGGGCGCTGTCCGCACCTCACCAGGCGGCCATGCTCACGTGCCTGGAGCACAAGTACGGTCAGGCCGCCGCGGATGAAGTCAGGAAGGCGGTGGGGGCATGACGGCTGCTATGCACCGCCTGTCCTCCGGCCTGATCGTGCCCACCCGCACAGACTCTTCCACCTGGGCGCAGGTCCGCAGTGGCCTGATCGTGCCCGACACCCTTGCCCGGAAGGGACGCCACCGCTACGGCCCTGGACCTCTGGGGCTGGACCTCTTCGCCGGTGCCGGTGGATTCAGCCTGGGCATGAAACAGGCTGGCATCGAGGTCATCGGCATGTTCGAGTGGGCCGCCGACGCCACCATCACCTACATGATGAACCTGTGCCGGTACGGCCAGGTGGAGACGCACTGGGCGACCCCGGCCGACGCGCAGCGCATGAACGACGAGCTGCTGCGCAGCGCCAAGCGCCACAAGAAGGACGTCGCGGATGCGAAGGCAGCCGGGGTGGACCTCACGCCGGAGATGCTTCACCAGTTGGACCTCCTGCCTACCGCAGGCAGTGGATGGATTCGGGATCAGCCGGACGTGCCCGGCACTCAGCACGTGTTCTTCGGCGACATCCGAAAGTTCGGCGGTCAGGACGTCCTGAAGGCGCTGGAATTGCGGCCCGGTGAGCTGGACGTGCTGTTCGGCGGGCCGCCCTGCCAGGGCTTCAGCACCGCCGGGAAGCGGAACGTCCTGGACGAACGCAACAGCCTGATCTTCGAGTTTGCGCGCCTGGTGGTGGAGTTGCAGCCGCAGACCTTCGTGTTGGAGAACGTCCCCGGCTTGCAAAGCATGGTCACGCCGCGCGGTGTGCCGGTGCTGGACGAGTTCTGCGCGATGGTCGCGGACGGTGGTTGGGCGACCTTCGAGGCGCTCCGGAAGATGGTCGGTGCCGATACGGGCCGCCGCGCCGGAGTCCGCACGCGGGCCACGCACCCCAAAGACGAACCGGTGGAAGAAGCCGAGCAGGAAGAGGCATTCGGGCCGCTCTTTGGAGGCACCCCATGACCCCGGCCAAGAACATCCGGTTCCCTGCCCCCGCGTCTCCCCCTGCTGGCCCGAAGCCCGCCAAGACGGCCCCCTTCACGCGGTTGGACAACGCCACCGACATGGAACTGCTGGCAGAGCTACCCAACGCCCTGCTGAAGCCCGCGCTGTGCCTGCTGATGCACCGCAACATGCGCCCGGTTCACTGGGGCGAGGTGGCGACCTACAGCCGCCGGGGAGCCACCCAGACCCGCCAGGGCCTGGCGCGCCTCGCCGAACTGGGCCTGGCGGTGGCGCAGGGCGACTTGTGGAGCTGGGCCGGGTCCACCGCTGCCCGGAAACCCGTTCGGGAATCCGCTCGGAAACCCGTTCGGAAATCCGATGAAACGGCACCCGAAAATGCCGTGCAGGACGGTGAAACTCCGCCCCTTAAAGAAGGAACAGAAGTAAAGAAGAAAGAAAAGACCAACAACACCTACGTCTCTGACTCTGATCAGCCCGCCCCGGCCCCCACGGCTGTTGTTGCTGGAGGAGCTTCCGAACAGCAGGCAGACCCCACACAGCAGGCGCAGAGCGCGGCCCCTGGCGGGGCCAGGGCTGACCTGCCTTCCCCTTCACAGCTCAAAACCGCTCACCAGCACGAGGAAACCGAGAACGTGACCGACTCTGAAAAAGTTCCGCCGCCCGCCGCCGCGCCGCAGGGCTACCGCGCCGCGCAGGAGGCGCTGGCCGCCGCCGGGGCGTGGGACATCTGGCAGGGCTGGGTGCCCGGCGTGCCCGGCCTGAGCCGTAACCGCGCCGCCCAGGACGCGCAGATTGCCCAGTTCGCCACGTGGGTGCAAGCGGGCCTCGTCGAGGACTTGCGCCAGAATGCCCGCGACATCGTGGTGGCGGGCAGCTTCGCCCACCCGTTCCCCGCGCTGGTGAAGCGCATGGAACGCGCAGAAGCCGTCCAGCACGCGCAGCGGCAGAACCTTGACGAGACCCGCCGCGCGTTCGGCGAGGCCACCTGCATGCCCGGCGAGCGCCGCCGCGCCCCGGATGGCCGCGTCTGGACGGTGGAGGCCGTCGAGTACGGGATGGTGTTCTTCGCTGAGAGCGGCGCACCGCTGGACGTGCCGGACCGCGTGGCGGCGGAGTGGGAGGTGGAGGCGTGACCGACTTCACCCCCCGCGTCCCCCCCCACAGCAACGAGGCGGAAATCAGCCTGCTGGGCAGCGTCCTGCTGGACAACGACGCCCTCACCAACGCTGTCGTCGGCCAAGTCATCCCGGTGGACTTCTACCGCGAAAGCCACCGGAAAATCTGGGCCTGCATTCCGGCTCTGCGGGAGAAGCGCGGCAGCGACGGCAGCCCCGGCCCCGTCGAACTCGCCACCCTCTCCGAGGAACTCATTCGCCGCGGCCAGCTCGACGAGGTGGGGGGGCTGGTGTACCTGATGGGCCTGTCCGACCAGACCAGCACCGCCGCCTACGCCGAACACTTCGCGCGCATCGTGCTGGAGAAGGCTCACCTGCGCCAGGTCATCAGCCACGCCGGGAAGACCATGCAGGCCGCTTTTGAGCAGCAGATGCCCCTGGAAGACATCGACGCGCTGGCCGCCAGCGCCCCCCGCATGGAGTTCGGCGAGGCGGAGATCGTGCGCGGGGGCAGCCTGCTGGCGGGCGTGCTGGAACAGGCCAGCAGCGGCACCGGGCGGCGCGGCGCACCCACGGGCCTGACCGACCTGGATGACGCGGTGGGTGGCTTCGAGGGCACCCGACTGTACGTGCTGGGCGCGCGGCCTGGGATGGGGAAGACGGCCGCCGCCTTCCAGATGGCGGTGAACGTCGCGGCCACCACGGGGCGTGTGCTGGGCTTCAGCCTGGAGATGCCCGCCGAGGAAATCATGACCCGGCTGCTGTGCAGCGAGGGGCGGGTGGACCTCAGCCGCTTCACCGACGCGCAGCGCGGCAAGGCGCAGCTCAGCGAGCGGGACTGGGGCCGCCTCGTCCCCGCGCAGGAGTTCCTGGACCGCCTGCCGCTGGACATCGTGCGGAAGCAGAACCTGTACCTGCACCAGCTCACCGACATGGTGCGGCGCGAGCACCAGCGCGACCCGCTGAGTATGTTCGTCCTGGACTACCTGCAACTGGTCAAGGTGGCCGGGCGCGGCGGCGGCAACCGGACCCAGGAAGTGGGCGAGATTAGCCGCGAGCTGAAGAACCTGGCCCTGGAACTCCAGATTCCCGTGCTGGCCCTCTCGCAACTGAACCGCGGCGTGGAAGACCGCCCGAACAAACGCCCGCAGCTCAGCGACCTGCGCGAGTCGGGCAGCGTGGAGCAGGACGCCGACGTGGTGATGTTCATCTACCGCGACGAGGTCTACAACAAGGAAACCGACCAGCAGGGCGTGGCCGAGTTCGGCATCGGCAAGCAGCGCAACGGGCCGACCGGCATGGTGAAGGTCCAGTACCACGCGCCCTTCACGCGCTTCTCGAATCTGGCGAGGTTCGCATGACCGACCCTCGCCGTTACCGCTGGCTCACCGAGGGTCAGGCCTACCGCTACGGCCCGAAGCTGGGCAAGGGCGACGACAGTCGACGGGGCACCACCTGCACCGTGCTAACCGTGCCCCGGCCCGGTGCAGTGGGCAACGTGATGGTGCGCTGGCCGGACGGACACACCGCCATCGTCCCCAGCGGTGTGCTGCGGAGGGTGAAGGCATGACCGGCCAGCAGCTCGAAGCCCGCGCTCCCACCCTGGAACAGGACATGGCCGCCTGGGGCGAGTCCTACCGGGCCGCCCAGCGTGACCTGAACGCCCGCGCCCTCGCCGCCTACGCGCTCTACCTGCGCTGGACTGTCGCCGGGCAGCAGGGCGACTTCAGCAGCACCCTTGCCCGGCACGCGGGTCTTTCGCGCACGACCGCCTGGCGTGCCTGGCGCGCTGGGTACGCCCTCCACCTGGGCAGCACGGCCACCGCCGACCAGGGCGACTTGGTGGACGCTGCCCGCGCCCTGGACAACGGGGCCAGCGTGAGCGAGGTCAACACCGCCCTTGATGCCCACACCATCCGCGACCTGGCCCAGCAGCTCGACACGGGCAGCGTGGGCCGCCGCATGACCACCGAGGCCGCGCAGCTTCGCCAGCAGGTGCAGCAGCGCCTGGGCACGCTGGGCCTGGAACACCTGCCGCCCGCCGAGCGCGACGAGCTGGTCTTCCGCGCGTTCCTGACGGTTTCAGATGAAACGCTCGCTGGGATTGTCGCGGCGTACCGGAAGACGGTGGAAGCGGGGGAGGACTGACCACGCCGAAAAAAGCCGAAAACCAGCCAAAACCGACGCTTCTGGACCGCCTCGCCACCTACCGCCGCACCCGCACCGCCCGCGGGGCCACGCTGGAGGAACTGGAGCTGCTGGAGGAGGTGGCCGACGCCCTGGCCCGCGCTGCTGAGCGGGAGGCAGGGCTGCGGGAGGCGCTGAAATTGGTCGCGCGACCCCTGAACCTACTGGCCGACATGATTGAAAAGCAGCTTGAATCCGAGCGCGAGGGGTCGCCGTTTGAGGCCGGGGACCGTGCGGCGAAGGCGTTAGAGGCGGTGTTTAGGCTGAAGCCTGCGCGACTCCGCAAGTTGGCCGCGCTCGCCCAGGCCGGGCAGGCGCAGGGCGGGGAGGGTGCCCAGTGACCGCCCCCACCCGCAAGAAGCCCGTGAACTCCCGCGCGAAGGGGGCCAATGGTGAGCGCGAGTTGGCGAAGGTCCTCACCGATCTCGGCTACCCCGCCCGGCGTGGCCAGCAGTTTCGGGGCGGGGCGGAAAGCCCGGATGTGGTGTGCGAAAGCCTGAAGGGCTGGCACATCGAGGCGAAGCGTACCGCCACCTGCCAGATGTTCAGCCCGGCGACCCTGAAAAACTGGATGGAGCAAGCCCGGCGGGACTGTGGGGGGAGGCGGATGCCCATCGTGATCCACCGCTGGAACGGTGCCCGCGACTGGTGGGTGCTGGTGATGCCCTATGCGCGGCCCTGGTACTGGCAACGTCTCGACCTGTTCCTGAAGGTCGAGCGCGAACTGCAAACGATCTGGGGGTTGCCGGAGTGAGCCTCCACGCCCGCATTTCGCCCAGACTCCCGAGAGCCGTAGGGAGCCGCCCTCTGTCTTCTCGCTTCCCCCCGAGGTGCCGATGCCCAAGCAGCCCAGCATGGATGACCTGATGACCAGCCTTCTCGCCCCTGGCAAGCCCGTAGAGGCCCCAGCAACTCTCGGCACGCCTCCTAGTCCTGTGCAGCCTCCCGAAGTCCCCTCACGGCCCGTTCTGGGCAAGCAGCGGCTCAAGCTCTCGCCGCGCGAGACGGTGCAGGCACTGACCAGTGGCAGGCAGCAGCAGCGGGAGGCACGGGTCCATGCCGAGGCGTGGTACCAGGCCCTGCGTGAGTGGGGGACGGTCAACGAACGAGGCGAGTACCTGAGCGGCGCTGGGCCGCGCCGCTCCAGTGGCCGGATGCAGGTCGTGGGCATTGGCAGCTATGGGGGGCCACCCGGCGGCTTCATCACCTATAGCCGCCTGCACACGCCCTTGGGCTGGGTGAGCGAGTCGAACGTGACGGCACTCTGCAACGCGGACCCCCTGCTGTCCGAAGTTCGCCGTGGCGCGGGTCTCGCCACGCTGATGCACGCCAGCGGGCGCGGCTGGGCTGGCGAGCGTGCCAGGGCCTACGCGCGGGCTGTGCTGAGGCTGGCCGCAGTCCTCGGAGACCCCCGTGCGGGGGAGTGCCTACAACATCTTGTATTTGCGGAAGATTCCTCTACAATTTCTGTAGACTCGCAAGAGTAGTTGCTAGACCCTGCCAAGCCGCCCCCTGGGGCGGTTTTCGTTTGCCCCGGAGGTCTCCATGCGCCGATTCCAACTGGTTAGGTCAGAGGATGTGAGCGGCTGCTCGGGCTGCGGTGTGGTGGCTGAGGGTGCCGAGTTCAGTGACGGCACGGTGGTCATCCGCTGGCTGGTCGAGCCGTGCGGAACCACCCTGCGCGACTGCATGGCGGATGTGGAGCGCATCGAGGGGCACCAGGGCCGGACGGTACCCCGGTTCCTGGACCCGCCATGAGCAAGCGGCAGTCTAAGCGCCACCGCCGCCGCCAGCAGCAGCAAGGCTACGCGCTCCCGGATGTGCGGCGGGACTACCTCGCCAGTCTGGAGAGACGGGGCCGGATGCAGACCACGCCTATCGAGTTGCGCTGGCAGGCGGTGTGCGAACCGTTCTATCTACGGGAGTTGGGGCTGATGCCGGTCCTGAAGTTCCCGCCGCAAGAGCCGCGCTACCAGCCCCCGCCCGTGATTCGCACCCGTCGTTTTCCCGACACCTGACTGCCGAAGGAGGTGAACTGCGCCCATGACCGAACACCGAACACCGAACACCGAACAACCCACCGCTGAGGAACTGGGCGCGGCCCTCAATCCCCGGCACAGGAAGTTCGCGGACCTCTACCTCAACGAGTGCCGCCTGAATGCCAGCGCTGCCGCTCGCCGGTCCGGATACAAGGACCACCGGCAGGGCTGGCGCATCGTGCGGCTGCCCGATGTGGCCGCGTATATCGCCGCCGTGATGGCCGAGAGTCCGGACGTGATGGGCGCGGGAGAGGTTGCCGCCCGCCTGACCATCGAAGCCCGCAGCACGGTAGACATGGACGAGTTCGTGACCGTCGCGCCCACCGAACGGACCTTCTGGGTGCCTGCCCGCCAGCACGAGCCGGTGCGCGAGTACGCCAAGCGCAAGCGGGTCGATGTGGAGGACCTCGATAAGTACGACCTCATGAACGAGTTCGGGGCGAGCGAAGTCAGCGAGACATTGGACGGCGAGGTCATGATCAAGGTGGCTACCATCGCCCAGGACGTGGTGATCGACTGGGCCGCGGCGAAGGCGGCGGGTGCCATCAGCGGCATGGCAGTTCTGAAGAAGAACCGTGACGGCAGTCTTGAGTACCGGGTCAAGGACCCCACGAAGGCGCTGCAACTGCTGGGGCAACTGCACGACATGTTTGGGCAGCGCCAGGTGCATCAGAACCCGGACGGTAGCCCGATCAAGTTCATCGTGGGCGTTTCGGAGGACGACCTGTGACGGCCGCCCAGCTCCCGCCGGGTGCGCTGGTCTATGCCCCCAGGGGCAGTGCTCTGGAGGTTATCCGCTGCCGGGCCGACGAAATCATGATGGACGGCCCCGCCGGGTGTGTCGCGGGCGAAACTCGCCTGTATAACCCCCTGACTGGGGAGCACACGCCTATTGCTGAGCTGTACCGCCTTCAAATTGCGCCCGTGGTTCAGACCACTCTTGGCCCCATCCAAGCCACTGTCCCATTCATCAAAGGGAAAGCGAAGCTCTACAGGCTTCGCTTTGAATCGGGGAGAGAGTGTGTCGTTACTGCGGATCACCTTCTGTTCTCGCCTTCTGGCTGGCGGTATTCAATGCACCTAAGCCCCGGTCAAAAGCTGCGCGTTGACGGCCCCTGCCCGCTGCCGACCAGTTCGGCGTCTGGCCCTTCAGTGTCTCTGCCAAGTGCTGTGAGTTGGAGGCGAAAAGCTCAAGGTTCTCAGGCCGGTTATCGTCCCGTTGCCCGTTCCTGTGGTGGACAACCTCAGTCCGTTTCAGAGCGCGACCTAACGTCTGCTCCATCACATAACGATGTTCCCGTACATAGCCGTGTCGGTTTGCCTGCGGGTGCTCCGGCATATGCAGCAGGACATAACCGTTTTTGTCCGTCATGCGCCCGCCGCGCCATGAAGGGTTATTCGCCCCAACTTGGCGAAATGGGGTATGAGGGATGTTGTGCTCTTTCAGGAACTTGGCAACAAGCTGATGCTTCGTGCCGATGCGCCGCGCAATCTCTGACAGAGATTCACCCTGGGCCGCCAGTTCTCGCACCCGTTCGGCATTCCGGTAGCACGCGCCGTTTGTCGAGTTATGGAGCGGAACCCCTGCCTTTTTCAGCACGTATCGAACCTGCTGAAGCGACACCCCTACCTGCTCGGCAATTGCTCGCGGGGCGGTTGGTCGCTGATGAAGGTCAAGGATTTGCGCCTGCTGATCCTGCGTTACGTGCTTTGTTCCCATCGTATGCCTCCTCTAAATTGCATTATACGGGCCAATGGGACACCCTTGCAAGCATAGAGTACGTTCGCACCGATGTTTACTACGATTTGCATGTCCCTTACGCCGAGCACTATTTGGCTGAGGGCATCTGGCATCACAACACCGGCAAAAGCCGGGCCAACCTCGAAAAGCTCAACATGTTGGCGCTGAAGTATCCCGGCTGCCGCCTCGCCATCGTCCGCAAGAAGCGGCGCAGCCTCACCGAGACGGGCTTGGTGACCTTCGAGCAGCATGTCAAACCCGCGTGCGATACGAGGAACCAGCAGCGCAATGTCCGGCAGTCCTACGTCTACCCGAATGGCAGCGAGATCATCGTTGCCGGGGTGGACGACCCTGTAAAGCTCATGTCCGCCGAGTTCGACGTCATCTATGTCATGGAGGCGACCGAGCTGAGCGTGCGCGATTGGGAGTTCCTCTCTACCCGCCTTCGCAATGGAGTGATTCCCTACCAGCAGTTGCTGGGGGACTGCAACCCAGGGCCGCCCTCGCACTGGCTGAAGAAGCGCATGGACGCTGGGGTCACCACCCGAATCGGGTGCAACCACAAGGACAACCCTCGGCTCTGGGACGCAAGGGCCAATGCGTGGACGCCGTTCGGCCGGACGTATATCGCCCGCCTGAACAAGCTCACGGGTCCGCGTCGGGACCGCCTCTTGAACGGCCTCTGGGCCGCGGCGGAAGGCATGGTCTACAGCAACTGGCGTCCGAACATCCACATTGTTCCGCGGTTCGTGCTCCCAGATGACTGGCGGCGGATCATTGTCATCGACTTTGGGTACAACCACCCGTTCGTCTGCCACTGGTGGGCGATCTCGCCGGATGGGGTGATGTACCTCTATCGGGAGATTTACCGCACCCAGCGGACGGTGAAAGACCACGCACGGCAGATCAGGGTGCTGACTGGGGATGAGCAGATCGAGGCCTACGTGACCGACCATGACGCCGAGGGCCGCGCGACCTTGGAGCAGGAACTGGGCATCCAGACCATTGCAGCAGACAAGGCCGTTGCTGTCGGGATTCAGGCTGTGCAGAACCGGTTAGGGCGTGAGTACGACCCCGCGAAGCCGGACGAGCCTGGGGTGGTCGCCCGCATCTTCTTTTTCGAGGATGCCCTGGTCGAGGTGGACCCCGCGCTGCTGGACGAGGAAACGGGCTTGGCGATTGGTCCAGTCCGGACCGTGGACGAGGTGGATGGCTACATCTGGGCGAAGGGTGCCAACGGTGAGACGCTCAAAGAAAAGCCCGTGAAGGAAGCTGATGACGGGATGGACACGACCCGCTACGCCGTGCGGTACGCGGACGGGTTCGGGACTCCCGACCTTCCCCCCTCCGGCATCGCGGGCTACGAACAGGACACCAACTGGGAAGGAGGTGAAGAGTTCTGATACTTGACCAGTACGGGCAACCTGCGCTCAGTGCGGCCAGCGACCTGCAGGACAATATGCAGGGCGGCTGGCAACTCACCGGCGGCATCGGCGGGCAAATCACGCTGCCTCAGCAAGCGCGGTTGCTGGGCACCCTCTCCCGTGCAGACACCCAGCGCGCCGCCGTGGTGATGTGGTACCTCAATCCGCTGCTCTACGGCGCGGTGGAGGTCATCAAGGGCTTCGTGCTCGGCGCGTCCATCTCCTACGGTGCCCACCCCGATAAGGCGGTGCAGGCCGTCATGGAGGAGTTCTGGGCGGCCAACAGCTTCGACGCCCTGATTGAGCGGTGGTTCACCGAGCACCTGTTGCTGGGCGAGAACCTCACCATCTGGCCGGACCCGAAGCGCTTCAAACGGCTTGATCAGGCTGCGCGCATCGGGCATTACGGTGTGATTGACGGACAGCTCAAGTTCAACACCGTGCCGGGCCTCCCCGATGTGGTGGAGAGCATTGGCATCAGCAGGCGCACCCTGCAACGGGGCGAGTTCGTGTGGACGGCCAGCGACGCCATCCTCAACGACGTGCGCGGCTGGCCGGTTGTGGGGCGCGCCCTCGGCCCAGCGCTCGCCTACGTCAATTTCGTCAACGCCCGCACGAAGGTGCACGACCTGGCCAGCCGCATCAACGCCATCTACTACGCCTTCGCCAAGGACGAGAAGGAGCTGAACCAGAAGGCCGCCCGCTTCCGCAACGTGCCCAGAAGCGGCGCGGTCCTGACCCTCGCGCAGAACGCCGAGGGGGTCAGCGAGAAGTTCGAGTTCAGCACGCCGGACGTGCACGCCACCGACGCGGCCACCGACGCCAAGCTCATCAAGCAGCTCCTCGCTGTCGCCCTGGGCCTGCCCGAGCACTACCTCGCGGAGGGTGGGGGGGTGACGCGCACAACCGCAGACAGCATGGGCGAACCCACCCGCAAGGGATTCGAGCGGCGGCAGCGCGTGGTCTGGAACTGGTTGCAGGGCAGCTTCCGCACCGAACTCGCGCGGCGCTACCCGGACGGCACCTTCGTCACGAAGAAGGGCAGCCGCAAGCGCGTCCCGGCCTCCCTGGTCGAGTTCCCCTTCAGCTTCCCCAGTCTGCGAAACGAGGACCTGCCCGCCTTGGTGGCAAAGGTTGCTCTAGCGGCGAAAAACCGCCTCGCCAGCCGCGAGACACTCACCGGGGAACTCGGCTACGACCCGGCGCTTGAGAAAGAGAGGTTTGCCAGTGAAGAAGCGGAAGACGCCAAAGACCCCGGCAATCGGCCCAAGCCGGGAGACGACCCCACTGCAGGCCAGTGACCAGCAGGCCCCGCCCCCCGCCTTTCCTGCCCGAAAGCACCCCGAGCCGAAGCCTGGGCAGGAAGTCATGCAGGACAGGGAGTGAACATGGCAGACCACCGCACCCGCAGCCCCACCAGGAAACCCGACGGCATCCTCACCGATGCCGTCGAATCCTTTGCCTTGCAGCCCCTGCAGGACGGCCAGGGCACCCGCAAGATCACCGGCGTGGCGAAGCAAGCCGACCGGATCAACCTCAACCGCCGCTTCTTCAGCCTGCCCGTCCTGACGGCCATGTGCAGCGCTGCCCAGGACGCCGTGAAGGGCGGCGAGCTGTACGGCCTGGTGCAGCACCCCGACCCCTGGTGGGAGGGACCCAAGGGGCTGATCGAGAACATCGGCGTGAAGTACGACCGCCTGTGGATGGACGGCGACCTGCTGCGTTTCGAGGGCAGTGTCGTGCAGACCACCAAGGGCAAGGACCTTCAGGCCGTGCTCGATGCCGGGGTGAAGGTCGGGATGTCCACCAACGTGACCGGCAGCGCGCGGTACCTGCCCGCGAAGGAAGTCGATCCGGAGTGGCCGGACCCGGAGGAAACCATTCAGGTCGTCAATGACGACGCGCGGCTCATCACCATCGACGCGGTGATGGGTCCCGCCGATCTCGCCGGTGAGCTGAACGCCGCCGACGCCATGAAAGCGGGCCAGGTGCGGTCAGAGGCGGAGTTCATCGACGAGATGATTCCGCACCATCAACTGGCCATCGACATGGCGGAGAAGGCCCTCGGCTTTATCGAGCACGAGGAACTTAAAACCCTCGCCAAAAACATTGTTGCCACCCAGGGCAAGGAAATCAAAACCATGCGCCGAATCCGCAAAACACTGGATTCGGCTGAAGGAGTTGATGTTGTGAACCTCGACGAACTCAAGAAGAAGCACCCCGACCTCTACGCCCAGGCTGTGGCTGACGGCAAGAAGGAGGCGGGCGCGAGCAGCCTCGAGGACCAGCTCGCCAGCGAACGGGCCGCCCGCCTGAAGCTGGAGCGCGAGATTCAGGACGGGAAACGCGAGGGTATCGCCCGCACCGCCCTGACCGACGCCAGGCTGCCCAAGTTGGGCAAGTCGGGCGA
This sequence comes from Deinococcus carri, assembly GCF_039545055.1. Lineage (NCBI taxonomy): Bacteria > Thermotogati > Deinococcota > Deinococci > Deinococcales > Deinococcaceae > Deinococcus > Deinococcus carri. The sequence goes on along the minus strand of NZ_BAABRP010000024.1, from coordinate 24,005 downwards.
CATCGACCTCGATGCCCGCTTCGAGAAGCGCGTGACCGATGCGGCCCTGCGTGCCGATTCCGACGAAGAAGCCCGCGCCGAGGTGGCCGCCCTGATTGCCGAGCGCAAGCTCACCACCCGCACCGATGAACGCGACGCGGACAACAACCCCGGCCTGGGCAGCGAAAGCGTGCAGGACGCGGGAGGCGGCAAGTCTGCCAGCAAGAGTCGTAGCACCTTTCAGGCCGCGCGGCGCAACTTCGGCCTCTGATTCCGACGCCCCGGTTTCCCGCCCTCTCGTTTCCTGAAAGGAAGTGGTCACTATCAGCAAGAATCTCCACAAGACCCACAAGGCCCTGATCACGGCGGCCCTGGCTGTTGCCGCGGGTACCAAGAGCGGGGACGTGGTCCTCGTTGGCACCAAGGGCCTGAAGGGCTGGGCGCTGACGGACGCGGCTACCGCCGACACCGTCGCGGACGGCACGGCTGCCCCCGGCCTCGCTGCCGGGCAGGCCACCGTCGAACTGGTGGGCATCAGCCTCGCCGTGAATCTGCCTGTCGCCGGAGCTGGCGTGGTCGGTGACAAGGTCTACAAGGTGGCGGCAGACGGGACCTACACCGGCGTCGCCAGCGGCAACACCTTCATCGGGTACGCCCTGAAGGACTGGGCCGACGGCAACGTCATCCCCGTTGGCCTCTCCAACGCCTGAACGTCTCACCCTGACACTCGGCCCGGCCTCTCCCGCCGGGCCTTTCTTGTACCCCAAGGAGGGGACATGTCGAAAACACTCCGACTCCAGATGCAACTGGCTGAGGCCAGGGGCGAGATTCCCGCGGGCACCGCGCAGGCTGCCGCCGACAGCATCGTCGTCGAGACGGGTATCCGCGCCTTCTACCGGGGCTACCACGGCCCGGCGAACGTGGACGCGGCCTTCACGGCGGCCCAGCAGCAGCACGCGCAGCTCACCGACGCGCAGGTCGAGGCCCAGGCCGAGAACCTCGCAGATGAACTGCGCGACGCCCTCGCGCCCCTGATGGCGGCCCAGCGCCTCACCGACACCCACACCACCAGCGATCTGCCGCTGGCCCTGGCGAACTTGCGTCAGCGCACGCTGCTGCCCGCCTACCAGGGGCCGGTAAGCAACTGGCGCACGGCCCTCAGTCCCGACATCATCACCGTGCCGGACTTCAAGACCATTCGCACGCTGCGCCTCTCGGAGATGGGCGAGCTGGCTCCGCGCGCGGAAGGTGAGGACGTCACCTACACGACCTTCAGCGAGGCTGAGGGTGGCTACCGCGTGGGCAACTTCGAGCGTGCCGTCGCCTACACCTGGGAGATGGACAAGAACGACGAGGTGGGGGCGTTTGCGCGCGCCCTGGAAAGCCTGGGGCGCGGCGCGGCCCGTACCGAGGTCATGGTCATCTTCAAGGCCATCAAGGACGGCCTGGCCAGCGGCAAGATCACGGGCGCGACGGATGGCTCCGGTGCGCCCAGCATCGACACGCTCAAGAAGCTGCGCACCAAGTTCGCGGGCCGCACCTTCAAGGACGGCGACGGCAACGACCTGGAATACGGCTTCGACGTCACGGACATCGTGTTCGGCACCAGCCAGCGCGACGTCTTCAACCTGGCTAATACCCAGGAGTACGAGGACGCTCGCCAGGGCCGCACGCCGAACATCCTGCGCGGCGCGTTCAACCTGCATCTGGAGCGGCTGTGGAGCCGTGTGTTCGGGCAGGATTACGTGGCCTTCGACAGCATGGTGCAGTGGCTGCAGGTGGCCTTTCTTGAAGGCTTCCAGGGCGGCCCGCTGACCTACACCGAGATGCCCACCAGCCGCGAGTACCAGGACCAGGGGTCTTTCCGCAACCACACCTTCGGGGTCAAGGTGGGGCACACCCTGGGTGCCCGCGTGATTGACCCCAACGGCGCGGTCCTCGTCCAGGGCAGCTAGGACGGTGACCTGTGGCCCTTACCGATGCTGAGCTGAAGCGGCTGCGGGTGCTGGTCACACCCCCCGCCTGGGCCGCCCACAACGCCCTGCCGGAAGCGGAGAAGGTGAATGTCGAGGACGCTTTCGAGGTGTACGGCGACCTGCGTCTGGTGGCCGCCGACGTGCTAGAAGCGGCCTGCCTGAAGGCCAGCAGCACGGCAGCGACCGCACCCGGCAAGCGGCGTATCAAGGTCGGGCCAATTGAACTGGAACGGTCTGCGGCGGGAACCGTGGACGGGATTCAGGCCACCACCTGGTGTGCTCTGGCAACCCGTCTGCGGGAGGAAGCGTCGGGCAGTGGCTTTCCAGGCCCCGTCTTCACGGAGGTGGAAGGGTGACCGGCTCTCTGGCGCTGGAGATCCAGGAACTGGCCCGCCCCGAGCTGGATGAGGTATTCGACGCCCTCGGCATGTCCGTCACCGTCTCCCGCGCCGCTCCCGTCCCGGATGCCCCCCCGCCCGATCTCGACCCCTGGGGCGGCCTGACCCTCCCGCCCGCAGCCTCTGGCGCGCAGGAGAGTGCCATCTATCCCGCCTACGGCTACCAGCTCAGCACCCGCGAGCGCCAGGAAAAGGGCATCGGCGCGGACATCCCCGTCCCCATCTGGGAGGTGCTGGTGCATCATGCCGCGCCGCTCGACGAGCCGGGGTTCAGCCTGACCCTGCATGGCGGCGAACTGCCCGCGCCGCTCGCTCTGGACGTGATTGGGGACGCGGAGGACATCGGGGCCGTCCGCGTCTGCTGGCGTCTCCTCTGCCGTGCCCCCGGTGCCCGTCATGCCCTGGGCGGATAACCCCGACCTCGACCGCGAGATGGACGCCCTGTTCGATCGGGCCGACGAGGCGATGGCCGAGGCGGCCGCAGGGTTCCTGCGCGAGGTGCTGGACCAGCCGGGGGCGGGCGTGAAATGGCCGGGGTTGCCTAACCCCAGTTCAGCACCTGGGGCGTACCCAGCTCGCCAGAGTGGCGACCTCCTGAAATCCATTGGTGCGCAGAAGGTGGGCCAGGAGTGGCACTTCGGGAGCTTCAACGCGCCGCCGGAGGCCTGGGCACTGGAATATCCGTCCCCGCCAGACTCGCCCATCACCCGCCAGTCCGCACACGGGGCGCGGCCCTGGCTCAGCAAGTTCTTGGGCGATGAGCTGGGGCACAAAGTCGTCTGGGATGCCCTGGATTCCATTCTCGGGAGGTAATTCGTGAAGAAGAGCGAGCTTGATCGGCGCAGCCGCGCTCTGGCGATGGGCCTGGTGTCGGAATTGCAGACACCAGGCCTTGACCATGTGGATATCACCATGATCCGCGCCTGGTATGCCCGAGCGTTCGCCGCGCTACAGGAGGAAGCCAGGGAGGGCACCCCCGCCCAGGAGGACGGCTGCATCTATGTCGTGGGCGGGCCGCGAGCGCAATGGGCGGTACCTAATGCCGCGCCTCTGCGGAATACCGAGTTCAGCCAGACGACCAGGATCGAGGTCAATGCGCCGAGGTGTGGCTGCGCTGCGCTGCTGGAGGCCCTGCGCGAGAACACGGCCGCCATCCGCACCTGCACCGAGGCGTGCCAGACCCCCCGGAGGTGACCTATCTCGCAGTCCATCGATGGCCTGCTCTATGACCTCGGTGTGCGCCTGGGCCGCGACGCCGCCGGGCAGGTCCTGAGCAACGCGCCGCCCAACCCCCTCCCCCCCGTGGGCACCATCTACGCCGTGACGCAGGACCAGGGGGGCAGTGCAGATGTCACCACGCATGGCGGCGCGCAGGTTCGTATCCGGCCGGTGCTGATCAGCCTCTACGGGGCCGCCCCGACCGCCGCCGGGAAACACCAGCTCTCCATCCTGCTCGCCTGGCTCCACCGCCGGGCGCGCGAGGTGGACCGGTATCCCGGCCTGCGGGTCGTCGAGTGCACCAGTGGGGATGACCTGCCGCCCACCTTCGACCCCGCCACCCAGACCCATTACGCGCACGTCCGCTTCTTTATCCGCTACCAGCAAGGAGTCACACCATGACCGGACCTACCCAGAAGCCGCTGCCCCAAGCCCTCCCCGCCGACAACACGCCGAACACCTACAGCGGCAACGACTGGCACCTCTACCTGGTGGATGCGGACGCGAACGCGATCCGCATGCCCGCAACTGTCACTACGACCGCCGCAGCGGTCGCGGGTGCCACCAGCCTGACCGTGGCGGCGCTGAACGCCCCCATCGCGGACAACGCCGTCCTCGACTTCGGCGGGGTGCAGGTCACCGTGACGGAACCCGCCGCCGCCGGGGCCACCCAGCTCACCGTGGCTGCCCTGACGGGGGCACTGCCCCAGAATTCGCAGGCCACGACCGAAGGCACGCTGACCGAGGTGCCGCTGGGCGAGCAGTTCAACCCCGACATGCCCAGCAACGAGGAAACCATCAACGTGCACGGCCGCACCACTCCCATCCGGGTGGTGAATGGCAAGGACCTCACCATGACGGTTCGCACGGTGGCGGGCATCACGGACCCGGTGGTCGCGCGGCTGAAGAACCTGGGCCGCCGCCTCAGCCCCAACAACAAGGTTCGCGTCGTGCTGAAGACCGCCGATGGGTACGCCATCCTTGCCACTGTCAACGTGGCCGGGAAGCCCACTGCCGCGCCGAACCAGTCCCAGCGCTGGGAGTTCACGATGAACCTCAGCGGCGACATGTACGACGCGGACCTGAACGAGACCAACCCGGCCTGGACGCTCATCGGGCGCTGAGGCGGGCATGAGCGCGACGCTGCTCGCGTTCGGACGCAGGGGGGCCACCCGGCCCCTTCTGCTTCTCTACGCCCCCGAGGTCGCCCCCGATGCGGTCACTGCTCCCGCCTACAGCGCCCTTTATCCCATCACAGCCCGCGCGGAAACCCTGCGCGAGATGGTGAAAGCTGGCGATGAATGGCGCACGAAGCGCGGCGGCCTGCGCGTCCGGCTGCACAGATGCGCGGCGGGGCACCGGCTGCACGAGGCGATCACCCTGAAGAACACCACACCCAAAAAGAGAACGCCCCAGGAGGGCTTTTAAGCATGACCGACCGCACGAAGTCCGCCTTGGCGGTGCTGGGGCAGCCCGACCGCAAGTTCGCCTACGACCTGGGCGGCGTGCCGGTGCCGTATCTGGCGCTCTCCAACAAGGAGCTTGACCTGATTGACGCCATCCCGACCGCCACCCCCGAGGGGCTGGACGATGCCGAGATGCTGGACTTCCTGCGGGAGAAGCGCTGGCTGGAAAGCGAGGCCGCGTATCACATGCTCTGCAAGCGGCTGGGCACGAAAGGCCCACAGTCGGTGGAGGAGGTCCACGACCTGCTGAACGCAGACCTGTTCTACCCCTGGGTCAACTCCCTGATGAGGGGGGACAAGGGGGAGCCGGTGGGGGCGACGGACAGCCCCTAGATAAGGTCCGGGCCGATTTGCCCCAGGTGCTGGCTGACCTCCAGGCCCACGTGGACGCCCGCCGCGACTGGTACGACACGCCCCTTGATCAACTCTGGTCGGTGTACGAGCGCTGGCTGGACGGGGAGCGGCGGGCCTTTGCCCGTGCGACGGTGACAGGGCAGCTCGCCGCCGGGGCGATGGGCGGCAGTAAGGAGTATTTCGATTCCGTCATCCGGCAGGGCGAGGGGCTGGCCGTGCCCAATCCCTTCACGCGCGTGGACGGCAGTGTGGCGGCCGCGCTACCCACGCCGCAGCAGCCGTATCCGGTGGCGCCGGGGGTGGCCGCCGGAGTGCTGGAGGCGCTGGGGCTGGGGTTGCTGGCGGGGCCTTGCTGGTCGAGCTGGGCCGCGAGCCGGGAGGGATTGCCGCTGTGCCGGATTTGCGGGCGACTGGAGGCGGCGGCGGGGGTAGGGTGAGAGGCGTGAAGAAAATCCTGCTTGGCCTTCTGGCGCTGTCGGCAACTGCCCATGCCCTCGAAACCACCTACACCCAGGGCGTGGAGAAAGAACTTGCGGCATACAAGGTTGACGGCCCCAATCTTTGCGACAGGTACGCAGAAGCCCTCGGCTCCACCTTTGACAGCTATACGCGGGGCTACTCGTTTGCCGCCCCCCGCTACATGGCGGAACTCCTTGTACAAAACCGCATCAATGCCAATGCTCCCCTTGCCCTGGATGGAGCGCTAAAGCCTCTTAGCGACGAATCAAGTCAGTACAGGCTTATTGAGGAAACAAAAAAGGAAGTCAGCGTCTGGTTCTTCTTCAATCAGCGCAATCTCGATAAGACAGATTTTTGTTTTGTCGCATTTAAGCGCAAGTAACCCCAGCCCTTTTTAGCCTTTTCGCCGCCCCCTGAGGGCGGCTTCCTTTTGCCCTGAAGCAAAGGCGGTGTAATCACATGACTAGACGCTCCCTCGGCTCACTCACCGCCACAAGCGGCATTGACCGCACCGGCTTCCAGCGCGACCTACAGGCCCTGCGCAAGGAGGCGCAGCAAGTCAGGGTAGAGGTCCCGGCCGCAGTCGCCAAGCTCGACACGGCCGCCTTCCGGGCCGCATCTCAGGTGACGCTTCAGAGCTACCGCGAGCAGGCAGCCGCCGCAAAAGCCACTGCTGCCGAACAGACTGCTGCTGCCGCAAAAGCCCGCACCGAACTCGCTCAGCTTGCCGTTACCACGCGCCTCTCTGCCCAAGCGGACCGCGAGGCAGCCCAGGTCGCCCGCACGGCTATGCAGGCCCGACGCGAGGAGATCGACCGCGTGAAGCTCAGCATGGCCCGCCTGCGCGCCGAGTTTGACGACGGCCTGAAGGACGAACAGGCCTACCACGCCCAGAATCAGAAGCTCATCAATCAGCTCCGGGAGATGGGGGAGCGGGCGGACTTCACCACGCGTGAACTCAAGCAGCTCGCGGACATGCACGCCCGCCTGGCGCGTGAGGGCAACACCATCGCAGGCGTCGTGAACCCTGCTGGCCTGTCCGGGAACGTGGTGACAGCACTCCAGGGCGCCCTTCCCGGCATCCTCCAGGGCTTCCGGGGGGTTGTGCAGATGTCCCCCAGCATTGGGGCGGCGGCCTCCCAGGTCACAGGCATCGCACAGGCGCTGGGGCAGGTGCGCGTCGCGGCAGAGGGGGCACTCCCCCGCGTCCTCCAAATGGGACAGGGGCTGAGCGCGGCGAGCGGGGCAGCCAGTCTCCTGCGGGGGGGCGCGAACGCAGCAGGCGGCGCGGTGTCCTCCCTGGGCGCGGGTGCAGTTGTGGCCGGTGGGATGGTTGGCGGACTGGCCGTTGCTGTCGGTGCGGCAGGCGCGGCGGCAAACAAGGCTGTGAACGAATACGCCCGATTCGAGGAAGGGTTGGCGCGCGTTGCCACCCTGACCGACAAGACCACCGCGCAGCTGGGCAACACCGGGCGGGCTGTGCTGAAACTCAGCGCGGAAACCGGGACCAGCTTTCAGCAGCTCAACGCGGGCCTCTACGACATCCTCGGGGCCGGGGTCGCCGGGACTGAGGACCTGACCGCCTCTATGGCCCTGCTGCGTCAAGCGACCATGCTGGCAAAGGCGGGCGTGGCGGATGCCTCGGTCGCCACCGATGTCCTGACCAGCGTCCTGAACGCCTACAAGATGACGGCCTCCGATGCCGGGAAGGTCAGCGACATGCTGTTCCGGGCCGTGGATCAGGGCAAGATGTCCTTCGAGCAGCTTGCCACAAGCCTCGGTATGGTGCTACCCGTTGCGGCCCAGGCGGGGATCGGGCTGGATGAGGTGCTGGCTGCCATCGCCGCCATGACCGCGCAGGGCATCCGTCCCAGCAGCTCTATCGAGTACCTGCGTTCTGCGATCTCCAACATCATCAAGCCATCCGAGCAGGCGGCGAACATGGCGAAGGACCTGGGCATCCAGTTCGACGTTCAGGCGCTCAAGAGCAAGGGGCTGCTCGGCTTCCTCCAGGAAGTGGAGCGGGCCACAAAGGGCAACAGCGCCGCCAGCGCCCGCCTATTCGGGGACGTGGGTGCGCTGACCGCCGTGACCTCGCTGGCAAGTGGGGAGTTCGGGCGGTTCAAGGAAGCCCTCGACGGTCAGACCAAGAGCGCGGGAGCCACCGCTGAGGCTTACGGCAAAATCGCCAGCACCCTGAAGCAGGAAAGCGACAAGCTTGACGCCAACTGGAAAGCCCTGTGGGCTGGGGTCGGTGAGGTCTTCGCCCCCTTCAAAAAGGGCATCATGGCCGACCTGAACGAGATGCTGGGGGGCATCAATACGTTCTTGGAGCGGTGGAACGTCGCCCGGAACGTGCAGTACACAGAAAAGTCGCTCGCGCAGATGGAGAGTAGTCTGGCGGCCAAGCGGGAATACCTGGCAGGCGGACAAAGGATCATCAGCGGGGAAGACCGTGCCCCCGCCGCTCTGCGTGAAGACTGGAAGAACCGCCGCCTTCCGAACACCCTGCGCGAAATCCAGGAATTGGAGGCTCAGATTGTGGCCGCCAGGGCCGCGCTCGCGCAGGCCAGGGCAGACGCGACGGCCTACAACCTCGCCAACGGGAAGGCGGCCCTCCCTTCGGGCGTACAGGGGCCGCGCTTCGGCGGGGACTATGGAGGCCAGGCCTCGGGCGCCCCCATTTCCGGCGCTGCCCTGGTCGCCCTCCTCGGCCTGGGCGGGCGACGCGTCCTTAACGACTTCGGCGTGAGTGGCGCGAACTACAAGCACGATGGGGCGGTAAGAGCTGACGCCACCCATAACGGCATTGACTATGGTGCCCCACGCGGCACCCCCATCCTTGCCCCCTTCGCGGGCACGCTGTCTTTTCGGCAGGATGCCAAGAACGGGAAAATCTTTGAGTTGGTGGATTCCGCTGGCAATAAGCTGGTCGGTCTTCATCTGGACGCGTTTGACGCCGAGGTCGTCAAGGCGCTGACAGAGGGCGGCAAAAAGGCCATTGCCGTTGCTCAGGGCGCCCGTATCGGCACCGTGGGCAATACGGGGACGACAGCGGGCAGCTTCCCCCACCTGCACCTGATGGGGTATGCAGCGGGCAGCGCGAAGCCTGTCAATCCCACGGGCCTCCAATTCGCGGGCGCCGAGGCAGAGGGGGCCTTTTCCAACAGCGGGTATGGAAAGCGGGATGGGGCCAGCACCACCACCCCCCCTCCCCCCAAAGACACTCCCGTTACCGCCGCCCAGATCGTCAAGGCTCAGCAGCTCGCCGCCGCGCTGGAAAGGGCGCAGGAGGCCCTCAAAAAGGACCCCAAGAGCGTCCCCCTCACCCAGGCCGTCATCAAGGCCACGCGCGAGCTGAACAAGTTCAAGGAGGCCAGCGACAGCAACGCGGAGGCCCTGGCGGCCATCCAGAAGGAGGGGGTCAAGACCAGCGGCACCTATCAGGCCACCGCCGCCGACCTGAAAAAGTACGGCACAGACGCGCTGAGGCTCTACAAGGACCTGCAAAAAGCCGAGGGGAGCGGGAGCGCCGAGGCCGTTCGCGCCGCCCAGGCCAGGGTGGATGCCTGGGTGGGCGAGAGCAAGGCGAAAAAAGCCGTCTTTGACGCTGAAGGGGCGGCGTACAAGGTCCGGCAGCAGAACAGCGAGCAGGCCAGGCGCGACACCGAGCAAGCCGCCCGCGACCAAGCCCAAGCCGCCCGCGAGGCCCAGCAGCGGGCCGACCAGCGCCGCGAGCTGGAACGCAAGCTGAATGCCGACATCGCGGCGGGCAACCTCGAAAGCGCGAAGGCGAATGCGGCCCGCCTGAAGCAGAGCCTCGACACCGAACTCGCCGCCCACAAGAGCAGCGCCGCCGACCGCCTGCGGGTCGAGCAGCAGCTCGGTCCCCAGATTCTCGCCGCCCAGAAGCGCGTGCTGGAACTGGAGCGCAAGCAGGCCGAGGACGCCGCCCACGCCACCGCCAACAAGCAGCGGGCGGAACTGACCAGGGAATACGGCAAGGGCAAGGAACCCGCCGACCTGCTGAAGAAGATCGCGGAGACGGAAACCACCGCCGTCGCCAACGCGGGCAAGACCTTCGATACCCAGCTCGCCGCCCTTCACGGCGCCTCTGCCGAGCGCATCAACAGCGCCACTGCGGCTGTCCAGGCCAAGAACAAGCAGGTGGCAGATCAGCGCGTCCAGACGGAAAAGCAGGTCACCCAACAGCTCGCCGGGATGAATCAGGCCCAGCGGCAGGCCCAGGTACAAGCCGAAGAGGACGCGCTGACCCGTCTGCGAAACAACCGGCAGGCCCGCATCAACGCTGCCAAAGGCAACGCCGCGCAGCTCCTCCAGATTGAAAGAGAAACGGCTGGGGCGATTCAGGCCCAGGAACAGAAAGCGGCCACCACCCGCCTGATAGCCGCCAAGCGGCAGGCGGCAGAAGAGAAGCAGGCCCGGCTCGACGCCATCCCGAAAAATGCCACGGCAACCCAGCGGGAGGCTCTGGAAGCCGCCGCACAGACGGAGTACCTGGGCAAGCTCAGCAACGCCTACCGCGCCTACTCCTTGGCTGTCAGCAGCAGCCAGCAGACTGCCGTGCAGGCGGTGCGGGAGGCGCAACGCACCGAAACCGACAAGGTGCGGAGTCTGCGGGACGAGTACAGCCGACTGGCCGAAACCATCCGGCAGAAGGTGCAAGCTGGAACGTTTGACGAGGAGGCCCAGCAGGAGGCGGTGAAATCGTTCAATGCCCTGGGTCGCTCTGCCGAGGAGGCGGGGCTGACTCAGAACGCCTTCGTGGAGGGCGCACGCCGCAGTGCCTGGGCCACCATTCAGGCCGGGAAGGGGGCCGACGAATACCGCCAGCACCTCTCGGATCTGGATGACCAGATGGAGGCCAGCGGGCAGGCGCAGGAGAACGCTGCACAACATGCCATAGACCTCGCGGGCACCCTGGATGACCTGGGGGACCGGGATGGGGCACTCGCCACCCTGAACACCGCGCTGGATGATGTGATGGAGGCCGCTGGGCGTGGTGAGGTGGTTGGGGAGGCGGTGAGCATCCTCACGGGCGCGATTGACCACCTGAACGCCTCGCTGGACAAGGGAGCGCTGGAACGGGCAGGCAACTTCCTGCGCTACATCACCGAACAGGCAGAGCAGGCGGCGGAGGCCATTGAACATGCCGCTGATGCCGCCAGCGATGACAAGACCTTTACCGACCGTGACACCGTGCGTGCTTTGGGCAAGGGCGGCGTCATGCGGCTGAGCGACTACCTGAGCGGGGAGGGGAACAGCTTCTTCGGGGAGCGGTTCTGGACCGAGCTGGGCGAGGAGGGCCGCGACCGCTTTCGGGGCGAGCTGGACAAACTGACCCCGGAGGACTTTGCCACATTAGGAGAATCTGCCCTGCGCGGGATGCTCGACGGGATGGGGGATGACGAGGACTGGGCCGCCCTGCGCGAGACGGTGCAGGCGGGACTGACCCTGAATCTGGATCAGAGCAAGGGCTATGCCGCGCTCGGGGCGGTGTTGACACAGTTTGACGGGCTGGACAGCAAGGCGGAAGGCTACTCCGACACCCTGAAGACCCGGCTGCTGCCCGAACTGGAACGCATCCGTGACACGGCCACCGACCCGGCCCTGAAGCAGATGGCTGAGCAGGCCATCACCTATCTGAACAGCGAGGTAGATGCGGCGCAGCGCCTACGCGACATGATGTATGAGGTACGCCTTGCCAATCTCGACCGTCTCAAGGAATCGGGCGGCATTGGCGGCCAGAACTATATCGACCAGCGCCACGTCGTCCTGACCGAACAGGAGAACGCCCGCTACCGCCTGGACATTCAGGGCAAGACCGGTAAGGCGCTGGAACTCGCCGAAGCCGAACACCAGCGGCGTCTGGGAGATATCACGGCAGAGGGGCTGCGGGCCACCCAGCAACTCACCTGGCAGATAGCTGACGAGACGCTCCAGGCCCAGCGTTCGCAGGAGGCGGAAGACCTGGAGGAGCGTCGCCGGCTGGGCACCGTCTCTGCCGAGGGCTACCTGGCCGAGCGGCAGGCCCAGGCCGAGCAGGGCGCGCGGGACGAGTTTGCCCGCCGCACGCGGGGCATGAAGGAGGGCGCGCCGGAATACATCGCGGCGGAAAAGGCGCTGCAAGCTCAACTCACCCAGATTGCCAACCAGGGGGCCGCCGACCGCCGCACCCTGGAGCAGAAGAACGCCGACGACCGGGTGGAGGCCGCCCGCCGCACCGTGGCCCGCTCCTACGGCCTCTCGGGGCAGGGGGAGCTGGTCGCGGCCCTGCAAGCCCGCGTAACGGCGGCAAAAGCGGCCCTGGCGAAGATGGTGCCCGAGGCCGAGGGCTACGCGGCCGCCCTGCGCGCGGTGGAGGACGCGGAAAACGACCTCGCTCGGGCGCAGGGGGGCGGGGGCGTCAGCGGGTGGCAGCAGAACATCCAGCAACTCGGGGAGGATTTCGCCAGCGGGAAAATCAACGCCCAGCAGTTCACGGAGGCCCTGTACGGGCAGGCGGGCAAGCTGCGCGAGATGGCGGACGCGGCGCAGGCGGCGGGCAACCCGGCCCTGGCGCAGCAGTTCCGCGAGCTGGCCGACAGCCTGCACGCGATGGACCCCGCCGTGGCGGCGGTGCTGCAAAAGCTGGGGAAGGTGCAGACCTACCTCGGCTACGTGGTGGACATCGCGGGCGCGTTCGGCAAGCTCGCCGGGGCCATCGGCGAGACGGAGGAGGAATACGACAGCCTGACGGGCGAGAAGCTCCAGACGCCCTGGAAGGACCTCGCGGCCAACCTCGAAGGGGTGGCGAACGCGGCCCAGAAGCTCCAGAGCCTGATTTCGGACGTGATGGCGGTGATTGCCAATCCCGCTGACATCGGGGCCTGGGTGAAGCTGGTCGTGAACGTGGTGTCCAGCATCGCGGACGCTATCGCCGGGTTCAAAAAAGCCCAGGCGGAGGTGGCGCGGCTCAAGGCCGAGTTCGCCCAGGCCAACCCGCTGCTGAACGCCACGGACTACCAGAAGGTGAGCATCCGCAGCCGGGGCTTCTTCGCGGACTGGTTCGGCGGCGGCCCCCAGGTGGTCAATGAGATTGACAAGATTGGCCTGCCCATCGCGCAGTCCCTTGCCTCTCACATCTCGACCGGCATCAGCAACGGGTTCGACGCCTACCTGAAGACCGGCAACATGGAGGACTTCGCCAAGGCCCTGAACACTGAACTGACGGCCGGCATCAAGGACGCGCTGGTGCAGGGGTTCCTGAACGACCCTGCCCGGAAAAACGAGTATGCCGACGCCATCAAAGGATTCACGGACGCCTGGAAAACCCACGACCCCGCGCAGATTGAGGCGGCCTCCCAGCGCATCTACCAGCAGACCCAGGCGACCACCGAGGCCGCCAAAGAGCTGGCCGCCCAGCTCGATGCCCTCGACCGCGCCAACGGCACCGGGCGCTACAGTCCCGAGGCCATCGCGCAGCAGGCCCGCGAACTCGCCGGTCAGCGCCTCACCATCGAGGAGCAGACCAACGAATTGCTGCACACCCAGGGCCTGCGCTCCACCGAGGAATACGAGCAGGAGAAGCTCCGGCTCGCACTGGAGCGCATCCGGCTCGAAATGGAGGCCGCGCTGGCCGCCGAGGGGCTGACCGCTGAGCAGATTGCCCTGATCCAGCAGCAGTACGACCTCCAGACCCAGCAGGCTCAGGCCGACGCCGCAGCCGCCGCCAAGCGCCGGGCCGAGCAGCAGGCGAAGGACCTCCGGGACCTCCGCATGAACAACGCGGAAACCGCGCTGGGCATCGAGGAACGGCTGGCCCTCGCCTCGGCAAGCACGGAAGAAGAGAAGTGGCAGCTCCAGCAGGCCTACGCCCAGCGCCGCCTGGAGCTGGCGCTCAAGCGGATTGACGCAGAGGAGGCCGCCGACCTCGCCAGCACCGAGCTGACCGAGGAAATGAAGGAGGCCGTCCGCGAGAAGTACGCCCTGGCGAGAAGGGACGCGCAGAGCCAGCTCGACGCAACCCAGCTCGACCACCAGCGCCAGCAGGCCGAGCAGGCGCGTGGCCTGCTGAACTCCTGGGCCAGCACCGGCGTTTCGGCCTTCATGGACGGGCTGGACAAGGCCGACTTCTCCAGCTTCTTGAACAACTGGAAGGGCAACCTCGCCAAGGCGACCGTGCAGGCCATCGTCGAGGCGGAAATCACCCGCGTGATGACCGCGCAACTGCTCCCCCTGGCTGAGCGCTACCGGCTGGCGCTGGGGGCGGGCAACTCGGCGGAGGCGCTGGCCGCCCTGACGGACCTGCGGGCGGGCGTCACCACGGCGGGAACCACCCTCAAGCCGCTGTTTGACGGCCTCGCCCCCCTCTGGGCGGACGTGAGGAGCGAGCTGAAGGAGAACACGGCGGCCACCCGCGAGAACACCGACGCCACCAAACAGGCCCAGTTCCAGCAGACGACCCGCATCGACGTGGGCCAGTACCTGCCCGGCCGCAGCCCCACCCTGCAGGGCCGCCTCACCCGCTAGAGAGGAGACGCATGCTCATCACCATCAGCCGGCCCGGCGCGCTCCCCCACGCGACGTACCGGGCCAAAACACGCTACCGGGACGGGCAGGTCGCCTTCCTGCCCGCCGGTTCCACCTTCGAGATTCTGCGCGGCAACCTGTGCGGGGCAGGCACGTTGCGCTTTTCCGCCCCCCCGGACTTCGCACCGCGCGACTGGGTGCGGGTGTACCTGGCCGGGGACCTCTGCCTGCCGGGCGACCCGGCGGACAATCCGCGCTATCTGGGCGAGGCCGTGAACGAACCCTGGGAGGCGGGCGAGGGGGACATCACCTGCCAGGCCCTCACCGACCGCATCCGCAAGGCCGCATGGCACGGGGATCTCGTGGGCGGCGTGGTGCAGCCGCTGGAGGACTTCCTGCGCCCCTACCTGCTGGCCGTGCTGGCCCGCTGCGGGCTGGGGCCGGTGGCGGTCGGGGATGTTCCGGACTACCGCGCCCGCTTCCGCAGCGTGAACCCCTTCGAGCTGCTGGGGGACACGCTAGATGCCCTCTTGCCCGCGCTGCCCGGCGGGGTGGCCGGGGTGGATGCCCGCGCCCGCCTTCAGGTGGTGCCGGACTCCGATACGGTGATGGTGCGCTTTCCGCGCAGCCGCAGCGAGCGTCCGCCGGGGCGGGTGGACAACTACGCCAACTGCGTGCGGTTCAAGTACACCAAGCCCTCGGGGGAGGAGGCCGTCTTCGAGCAGCGGCTGACACTGGAGGTGGCCGTCTACCGGCAGGAGGCATGGGCGGTGGAGAGCTTGCCCGCAAGTGTGACCACGACGCAGCTCAACCCCTACGCGGGGCAGTCGGTCAGAGTGGGCAGCGCCATGACGTATCCCGGCGAGAACGCGGGTCTGAGCGTGTATCGGGAGACGAGGCTCGATGCCATGAACCCCGCCTGGACGGGGCACCTGGGCGATGGTATCGCCTGGGATACAGCGGTGCTGAGCGGGGCAGAGTTGCAACTCCGGGCGGCAGGACAGGAGGCGTACACGTTTAGGACGCGGGTGCAGGCGCAACTGACGACCAGTCCCATCCCTGCCGAACTGCGACTGCAACTGGTCGCCCAGGACGGCACCACGACGATCTACAGCAACACCACGCCTGGCGCGGCCACATGGACGCATACGATGCTGGGCGCGTCTGCCGGGATCATGCTCCGCTATCACCCCGACGACCTCCAGGCGTACCGCGCGGCACACGGCGCATATCCCACCGGGTTTGACCTGCGGGCTATCCCTCCGGGCTACAGCGGCTCCACGCCGACCACGGAGGACAGATTCGTGATGGTCCGGGCGGCAGCGGCGGCGGTCGAACCCACGAACGTGCAATTCGTGGAGAACGAATATATCGTCCCCGCCGACGCCTACAACCTGCGGCTGGCGGCTCCTGCCATGCTGCTGCCCCAGTCGGCCAGCCTGCACCTGCCGCTCTACTACCAGTGGCGCTCAGGAGACCAGGTGGTGACCGACGCACATGTGACTGGGGTCAGCGTGTACGACAGCCTGACGACGGCGCGGGCGACCCTGACGCGAGCTGAGGACGACCCGGAGACGGGTCGGCGCGTGTGGACACTCCCGGCAGACGTGCGGGTGGACGGCGTAACCGTCAGCGGCGACCCGGCACAGATCGGCTGGGTGGGCCTGCGGCTCACCGACGAGGCGGGCCTCGCCAGCTACGCCCACGGCCTGCTGCGCAACCGCACCCAGCCCGCGCGGGTCTGGACCGGCACCATCCGCAACCTCGACCCGCTGGACGTGGGCGGGCAGGCCCGCTTTGATACGCCGGGGGGCGACATGGAGCTGGACGTGCAGAAAGCGACCTACCACCTGGGGGAGAGGCAGAAGACGGTCGAGTGCGGCACTCCCTGGCCGCGCGACGACGCCGACGCCCTGGCCGGGGCCATCGAGCGCGTCGAGCGCGACGTGCGGAGGGCGGGATGAAGCTGCCTGCCGCGCTGCCGGTCGAGGAAGAGAAGGCCCCGCTCATCTGGCTCGACGAGGACCGCCAGCCGCTGTTCAGCCTGCTGAAGGTGACGGGCGAGCAGGAGGTGCGCGTGCTGGAGCAGAATCTTCACAGCCTGAAACCCGGCGGGCAGGTGGTGGCCGTGCCGAACACCGGGGCGCAGGTGTACGCGGGGTACGACATCGTGCTGCCCGGCAGCGAGTACGGCGTGGTGGTGGGGGTCTGGGCCGGAACGCACCCCGGTATTCAGGGGCTGATGAGCCAGGTGGCCGACGCCGCCGTGCGCTGCCGCTACGTGCAGGAGGGGGCGCTGACACTGCCCATCGCCCGTTTCACCGGCATCGACCGCACCTGGCGGGGCGCGGCGGCCCTGGGCGGCACCGTGAAGGCCAACTTCGCGCCGGGTAGTGCCTACCGCTTCCGCTCGCCCCGCTCCCAGCCGGTGCCGGTCGGGTCGCCGCAGACCCTCCCCATCGGGGGGCAGGCTCCGTGTGACCTGCGGGTGGACATCACCGCCGGGCAGACCGCCGTGGTGGACCCGACCATCGACGCGGCGCTGGGGCGCACCACCTGGCGGGGGACCATCCCGCCCGGACAGACGCTGCGGATAGACGAGCTGGACGGGGCAGGCCTGTGCCTGCTGGCCGGAGTGGAGCGCGGCGTGAGCCTCTACGGGCCGCAGCCGCAGCTCACCCCGCGCAACCGCACCATCACCATCACCGCGCCGGGTGCGACCGCCCGCGTGACCTGGCAGGAGGGAATCCTTTGACCGTTTACAAGCACCGCATTGACCGCCGGGGGAGCGCTGCCCGCTTCACGGCGCACTTTGAGAGCGAGGGCGGCTCGGGGCCGATGGGCAGCCACGGCCTGGGGCGGGCCTCGGGGATGGACATCGGCGTGTACGACCTGGACGGCGAGTTGCGCGGCCCGGACGGGGTGGGTGACTACGTGGAGGCCGCCGCCGTCCCCGGCCAACACGACACGCCGCCGCGCATGACCCTGACGGTGCAACAGGACGGGGAGGTGGTGCTCACCCGCACTTTCCTGCCGGTCGAGACGGCGGCGGGCGTGCTGGACATCAACGCGGCCCTGCTGGCGGGGCGGGCGCAGGTAGCCCAGCCGGACCAGCTCCGCGCCCTGGGGACCATGCTTGATGAGGGGGAGGTGCTGCATGCGGAGACGCGGCAGGCGCTGGCCGATACCGCGCAGAGTGCGGCTGAGGCGCTGGCGACGACCGGCATCAACCCCGCGCATATCAGCGAGACAACTGCTGACCCGCCCGCCGCGCCGGACGGCACGCGGGGCGCGAAACGCACCGCTGAGGGCGGCCTCGTGCGCCTGGAGCGCGTGAGCGGAGCGTGGGTGGAGCGGGGCCAGGGGCTACCGGGGCGCTCCGAGGTGCTGGACAAACAACCTGCCCTGGCTGGACTCACCGACTACCGCCGCCTGCCGTCCATCCCGAACGGCCCCCTCGGCGTGCCGGAGCGCGACCCTGACCTGATGCACTACACCGACCGGGGCCTCAAAATCCACCGGGACCCCTACGGCCTGCGCGAGAACGCCACTGTCGTGAGCATCATCGCCAGCGACCTCCCCGACCCCGAAACCCGCATCCTGGGCCTGAACAGCCCCGCCGACGCCGCGAGCTACCCAGCCAGAGACACGGCGGCGCTGTATGTCGGCATCGAAGGCCGGGCGGCCAACCTCAGCACGGCGGCGCAGACCACCTACACCACGACAGGTGCGAAAGCGCCGGGGGTGGATTACAGCCGCCTGCGCGTGGGCATGTGGGTGGACACCACCCACAGCCCGAAATGGGGCGGGTTGCTCACCGGCTGGGACGCTCAGGCCCAGACCCTGACGGTGACGCAGTGGACCAGTACCGGGACCGGGCAGGCGGGCGTCCCCGCGAACGGCATGGCCGTCTCGGTCAATCCGCAGACGGCCATGTGGGGGCAGAACGTAACCGCCTGGCTCAGGCCGGACAGCATGGCGACGGTGGCCTACGGCCAGGAAATCACCACGTTCAATTTCAAACGTGGCTACGACCCCGCTGAGGACGAGAAAACCCGCGTCCACATGTACGGCGGCGGCACGTACAACAAAGGCGAGCGTGGCTTCATCGGCTGGGATGTGGGCGGGGACAACTACCACGGGATGCGGGTGCTGGGGGGCCACAAGTCTGGCTATGCAGTGCAGCACCAGCCGGGCGCGGAGGGCATCCCGGCCCAGTCGCCGCAGGTGGGGTTCGAGGATGAGTCGCGCTCCCCCATCGCGTTCGGGGCGAGCGGGCAGCACACCTACGGATTCGCGGCCACGGGCAAAACAACCGAGGCCGCTTTCCTGGCACAGCCGACGACGGGGGCGTTCGGGTACTCCGGGCAGGGCGCAGGCATCACCACCGCGACCTACCACAGCAAACGGAACGGACTGGCCGCGCTCTATCAGGATGCGGCGGGGCGGCAGGCGTTCCGACTGAACGTCACGGCAGCGGAAACCCGCCTCGGGCTGGGCAACAACGTGGACCTGTTTGCCGCACCGGGCGAGGCGGGCGTGCTGCATTGCAATGCGCTGGCTACGATTTTTGACGGCAACGTGCGTGGCACGGCGTTTTGGGCCAATGGTAAACAGGTGGTAGGCGAGCAACAGGCTGCCATCCCCGACAGCGACGGTAGTGCGGCCGACAACAAACGCGCCATTAACGCCATCCTGGCGGTCATGCGAGCGCACGGGTTGATTGAGAGTTGATACCACACAGCATCGGCCCGTTATCGGCCCACCCCCGCCCCAGCACCCGGCCTGAGGCGGCTTCGTTTCACCGCCGGGAGATTGGAGGCCACATGGCCCATAACCGACGCGCCGCCCTGCTGATAGGGGCGGCACTGCTGCTTCCGGCGGCGGCCCTCACGGCCGCCATGCCCCTCACCCTCTCGCCGCCCACAGGCAAATACTGCACGCCCATCGCCTTCCGTGACCGCATCGTCGGCGTCGGGTATCAGGCCGTTGTCCGTGCTGCACCCGGCTGCACCCGCCCCGTGAAGGTCCGCAAGGAAAACGCCCTGTCCGGCAGCGTCATCGGCCAGCCAAACGTCATCCCGGTAGGGCAGGTGATGCGCGTGTGGCTGTTCACGCACCGCCTCACCTACACCCTGGACGACCGGACGTGGCGGCGGCTGGGGGTGCGGTGATGGAGCGGCACTATCTGTTCAGCCGCTGGGACCCCCTGAATCCCAGCAACATCCTGGCCGTCATCATGCTGGGCTGGGCCTTCAGCGTGTACCACCGGCCCTTCCTGCCCGAGTTCCTGCCGTCCTACCAGCGCTTCGACGATTTCATGCCCTGGGCCTGGTGGGGCTGGTGGAGCCTGCTGAACGGGGTGCTGCTGCTGGTCATGCCCCGCGGCGGTGGGCTGCGGGTCCTCGCCCATGCGCTGACGGGGCTGTACCTGCTGGCGGCGGGGGCCTCCTTCGGGGCCGGGGTGGGCATCACCAGCGCCGTCATGACCTACAGCATCCTGGCGGCCGTCAGCGGGCTGCTGCTTGCCCGCGCGGCCGTCGCCTGGGCGCAGGGCACGGGCTGGTGGGGACGGCTGGTGGAGCGCCCTCCACGCTGGCTGAGATGGCTGGCCCGCGTCGAGTCCGACGAGGGGCGGGATGGATAACGTGGACGTGACCCAACTCATCGGCCTGGTCACGAAGGGCGGCCCGGCGGCCATCATCATCGCCGTGTTCTACGGCCTCGCCATGCTGGTGCGCGAGGTGCGGGGCGGGAAGGTGGGGGACGCCCAGAAGGCGGACCTGACTGCCCAGGTTGCGCAGATGCGCACGCAACTCGACGCCCTCCAGGCGAAGTTCGACACGCTGGCCGCCGAGCTGGAGGAGACCCTGCACACCGTCCACACCATGCGCTACCAGCGCGACCAGGCGCGCATCCGGGTCGAGTTCCTGGAGCAGCTCCACGACTGCCAGCCGCGCACCGTCTGGCCGCCGGACCCTGACCTCAAAGGAGAGCCATGAGCACCGCACAGGACCGTGACCCCAACCACCTCCACCAGCTCTACCGCACACCCCTCGAACACTGGCTGGCCGACGCCCGTGCCTGGGGCAAGCCGCGAGGAATAGAGGTCTGCGTCTACGAGACCTTCCGGACCGCCGAGCGGCAGGCCTGGCTCTACGCCCAGGGCCGCACCCGGCCCGGCCCGGTCGTCACCTATACGCTCGACTCCTCGCACGAGTACGGCCTGGCGGCCGACTGGGTGCCGCTGCGACTGGTGGGGGAGCGGTGGGTGCAGGACTGGAGCCACGCGACCTACAACGCCATCTACGCCGCGGTGCCGCCCGCGAGGTACGGGCTGGAGACGTTTCCCTGGGAGCGCCCGCACCTCCAGCTCGCGGGCGTGAACGGCCCGAAGCAGAACATCAGCGGCAGCGTCTGGGCCGCCGCCCACGGCATCCGCGCCAACGTCATCGTGGGGAGCATCTGGCCCCTCCGGGATGCGCCGGTGACGGCGGCCCGCCCCCCGAGTACCACGCCCGCCAGCACCACCCGTCGCCGCGTGTTCCTGCGCGGCCAGGATGGGAAAAACACCACGATGGACGTTCCGGCCGTGGTGTACGGCGGGCAGCTCATCACCCGGCTGGAGGACGGCCGGGTGCAGGTGGGCACGTCCATCCTCACCGTCTATCAGGACGGCGCGCTGCAACTCGACCGCGCGAAGACCTGACAGCAAGTCGGCCACTCGCCAGGGCGGTTCCCTCACGGGGCCGCCCGCTTTCGTTCCCGGAGGTGGGAAATGCGGAAACTGTCGTTGTTCACGTTGTCGGTGCTGGTGCTGGGGACGGGGCTGGCCCTCGCGCAGGGGACAGACCTGCCCAGCGGCATCCCGGCCGAGTATCAGGGCGTGGTCGCGGTCCTGATCGGCCTGCTGAGTGCGGTGCTGGTGCAGCCGCTGACCAGCATCGCCAAGAAGCTGGGGCGCACGACCGGCCCCACGACCGTCGCCGTCAGCGCCGTGCTGAGCCTGCTGGTGGCGCTGGGGTTCGCCCTCGCCCAGGCAGCCGCGACGCGGGGTGGCCTGAACCTGGGAGGGGCGCTGCTGGTAGCGCTGGTAGCGTTCGTCAAGGCCAACGGCGACTACATCACCCGCGTGTTCAGCAACGCCAAGGGCAATGCGCTCGCCCCGGCGGGCCTCCCGGACCCCGTGCCGGTCGTGGTGGGCGAGGTGGTCACCCCGCCGGAGGTGCGGGGCGCGCCGCCCGCATCGGGGCTGGAGGTCATTCCGGGGCTGGACACCACGCCGGGCGCGGCCCGCGGGCTGCTGGGCGGGGGCACCCTGGCGCTGACGCTGGACGCGCTGCTGGAGAGCCTGCTGAGTCAGGCGGGGCTGCAACCCACCCCGGCGCGGCTGCTGCGGATTGGCGGGCGGCTGGCGGTGGTGGCCCCCGACCTGCTGGACGGGGACGCGCATCTCAGCGCGGACAGCCGCAACCGCGTCCTGGGCGTGATTCTCGAACTGAAACAGGGAGGCCTGCTGTGAAGAAGATGTTGCTCTTTCTGGTGGCGGGGCTGGGACTCGCCTCGTGCGCCCCGGTGGCGCAACTCGCGCAGCCGAACGAACACGCAACCCTCACCCGTGAGAACGGCAGCCTGGTGCTCGCCAATCCCGGCCCCGACGCCCTGACCGGCGACCCCAGCCGGGCCGGGGACGGCCCTGCCCTTACGGCGCTGGGGACAGGGCTGACGCCCGACGCGGCGGCGGCAACCTGGTGCCGCACGAACGCTGCGCGGACCCAGTTCACCTGCAACCTGCCGAACGTGCCCGCCGGGCAGCAGGTGCGCGTGACGCTGGCGGGCACCGTGCTCGACGCGGGCGTGCTGGCCTACCGCGAGAGCGTGGGCGCACGCCCCGTGCTGGTCTGGCTGAAGTAACGGACAACTCACCCCTCTCTGCCCCCGCGCCCCGGCTCCCTGCTGGCGGCGCGGGGGCTTTTTGTGGTTAAAAATGGAGATTGGGCAAGTCTGACACTATGTGTTGACATATCACGTCACACGTTGTATCTTTGTTTCAGGCGAGGGAGCAACCAAAATCCACATCCCGAAGCCGACCAGGAGTGATGAAGATGACGAACTACACGCACACCCCCTACCACCGCAACATCGTGACCGCCGAGAACATCAAAGACGCCCGAGAGATGCTGCCCCTCGACCAAGGCACCGAACTGGAGACGGGCTGCGAAACCTGGGGCATTCTCTACACGGGCGGGCAGCGCGGCCAGATGACCCGCTGGCCCAACGGACGCGGTGCAGTGTGCTTCGGTGGTGACAGCGAGTGGGGCGATTGGGACGGCGAGATCCTGACCACCGACGATGGCACCCGATACAACGAGGATGGCGAAGAGACCGAAGAGTAGGCCCAAAGGCGAACCGCCCCGGCAACCAAGTCGGGGCGGTTCTTGCATCAGGAGTGATGCGCTTCAATCCTCTCCCAGTTGTCCAGGAGGTCCCCAGTATGCCACTCGACCCCACCCGCTATCCCATCCCCAGCGTCCAGCCAGGCGACTGGCTGGATGACGTGCTGCTCGGCCGCGTGCAGGTGGGTGGGTACACCAACGCCCCTATCCCCTGGCCCTATCGCCGCAAGACCGGCAAGCACTCGCTCATCCTCACCGAGACGCTGGCTCGCGCCGTGCGAACCGAGGCGGCGAAGGACATCCAGGAGGCGTTCGGTGTGAGCGAGGGGACGGTCTGGGGCTGGCGCAAGGCGTTGGGCGTGAACGCGCAGAACAACCCCGGCACGCAGCGGCTCTACCGGGAACTGGTAGTGGACAAGCTCACCCCCGAGCGGGCCGCCAAAGGCCGCCAGAAGGCGCTGGAGCCGGAGGCGCAGACCCGGATGCGGGAGAGCATCGCCGTAGGCATGGCCGAGCGCCAGCCCCACCCGCACGCCGTAACGTGGACGCCGGAGATGGACGCCGTGCTGGGCACCATGCCGGACGAGCAGGCCGCCCAGGCGCTGGGCGTGAGCAAAACGCTGGCGGCTACCCGGCGGCGGCACCTGAAAAAGCGGAGCTACAAGGACACGCGCAACATCAAGTGGACGCCCGAGATGGACGCCCGGTTGGGGACCGCCTTCGACGGCGACCTGGCGGAGGGGTGGGGCATCAGCCGGAGTGCGGTGACGTTGCGGCGCATGACGTTGGGGGTGCCTGCCCACGGCAAGGGGGAGTGAGGCCCGGACAACTCAGGCGCTCAGGTACTCCTCGGCCTCCAGGTCCTCCATGACCGTCCCAATCATCTCGCCAATCTGCTCCCGGACCACGCTCGGCTTCTCTGGTTTCCAGCCGTCGAACCGCACGTCAGCCGCCCGGCCTTCCACCACTTCCAGCTCAACGCCGGGGTGGGCCTGCTGCACGAGAGGGGTCAGGCCCGCCCGCAGAAACTCGATCAGCTTGTCCACCTGCCAGGTCCGCGTGCGCGTGGTGCTCTTGCCGTTCGGAACTTTCACGGGTGCGGGTGGAACAAACTTCACGACAATTCTTTTGTTCATGGCGTAATGCTAGCAGGGGGAGGGCAGGCTGCGCGCTAGCCTGGGGCATGACGCACAGACGGACTGCCCGGAAATCCATCCTGGTGGCGAA